>DATNCK010000081.1:0-8419 GCA_035571575.1 Steroidobacteraceae bacterium
ATCTGCGTCAGTAGCGATGGCGGGAATTTCTGACGTACCAGCCAGGTGGGCGTCAGCAAGTGACGAATGATGCGCCGCACGCTCACCACCGCCCCGAGGCGCCGCCGCCACCAAAGCTGCCACCGCCGCCCCCGAATCCGCCCCCGCCAAAGCCGCCACCCCCGAAGCCGCCACCACCAAAACCACCGCCGCCAAATCCGCCGAAACCACCACCACCCCATGGCGGCCCGCGACGGCCGATGCCGCGGCCGCTGCTGGCCAGACCCATCAGGAAGCTAAGCACCAGCGCCAGCACGCCCGCACCGATGGCGAACCCCAGCACCTTGGATATCAGCCAGACCAGGCCACCCGTTGCGCCACCAGTGGCGACAGCGCCCAGCGTTCGACCCAGCATGGCGCGCAACAGGCTGCCGCCGATGAGCACGCCAAAGAACAGAAATGGCAGCGCACGTGGCACCGCATCGCCGGACTGTCTCCAGCTGCGATCCGGCGGTGGCAAGGCCTCGCCTTCCACGACGCGCATGATCTGCTGCAGGCCGGCGTTGACGCCGCCGTAGATGTCGCCCTGCCGGAACAGCGGCGTAATCGTGTCGGCAATGATGCGCTTGGCAGTGATGTCTGGCAGCGCGCCTTCGAGCCCGCGCCCCACCTCGATGCGCATGGCGCGATCCTGCAGGGCGACGAGCAGCAGCACTCCGTCATCGGGCTTTTCACGACCGAGTTTCCAGGCCTCCACCACACGAATGGAATACTGCTCGATGGCCTCGGGCGCCGTAGTGGGCACGATCAACAGCGCGATCTGCGAACCCTTGCGTTGCTCGAATGCCGCCAGCTTCTGTTCCAGTTCGGACTGCTGGCCGGCAGTCAGCGTGCCGGTGCGATCGGTGACGCGCGCCTCCAGCGCAGGTATGGGCTGCAGTGACTGCGCAGCGACCGGCAACGCCCATGCGAACCACAGTGGCAGCAGCCATGCTGCCAGCCAGCGGGCCGCTGCCCTGCGCGCTGCAAAGGCCTTCGGCATCATGCCCGGCCCGTGCGCACTATCTCGCGGGAGACGGCGCAGCGGGGGTCGGTGCAGCCGCCGGCGCGGCAGGCGCAGCATTGAAGTCAACGGTCGGCGGCTTGGAGATCGCCGCCTCGTTCTCTACCGTGAAATTCGCCTTGGTCTTGTTGCCGAAAATCTTCGCCGTCAGGTTCGACGGGAACTTGCGCACGGTGCCGTTGTATTCCTGCACGGCCGCGATGTAGCGATTGCGCGCCACGGTGATGCGGTTTTCCGTGCCTTCGAGCTGTGCCTGCAGATCGCGGAAGTTCTGGTCGGACTTCAGCTGCGGATAGTTTTCCGAAACCGCGATCAGGCTTTTCAGCGCCTGAGTCAGGCCCGCCTGCGCATCCTGGAATTTCTTCACGGCTTCGGGGTTGTTGAGCACGTCCGGAGTAACCTGGATGGTGCCGACCTTCGCACGGGCTTCGGTGACTCCCACCAGCACCTTTTCTTCCTGCGCCGCGAAACCCTTGACTGTAGCCACGAGATTGGGAATCAGGTCTGCGCGGCGTTGATACTGGTTCACCACTTCGGACCAAGCGGCGGTGACGGCCTCGTCCTGTGTCTGGAGGGTGTTATAGCCACAACCGGACAGCAGCATGACAGCCCCGATCAGGGCGATCTTCAATGCACGCATCTCGACTCTCCTTGAGACCCATTCGCACAATGCGGCCTTCTGGCCGGGCTTCAAGGGATTGTCGCATGCTCGAGGCGCCGGGGCGTACTCGCCGGCGCGCGGCCGATGCCTCAGGGTCAGTGCAGCGTGGCCCAGTTGAGGATCCTGATATCCTCCGCTGCGAGATGAAAATTGCGGGCCAGCAGAGCACGCAGCTCGCGCATTTCGCGTTGGGGCCGCAACGGCGCATCCAGCTCGACCACGCCGCTGTATTCCCCGCAGATCAGGGGTTCGGTGGCTTCGGCGACAAAATGTGCGTAGTACTTGGTCATGGCGATTGGATGTGTGCTTCCAGCCTAGGCGGGCCAGCGGGCTCAGGCTGTGAGTGTGCGCACAGATACGCACCAGGGATCTCCTGATATGAGCCGCTATCGGGCGCCTACGCGCCCAGGTTCGAAATACGTCACGCCGGCGGGCCATGCACGGCTGCGCACCGAATTGGATCAGCTGTGGCGCGTGGAGCGTCCACAAGTGACGTTGGCGGTCAGTGCCGCGGCAGCCCAGGGCGACCGCTCCGAAAACGCCGAATACACCTACGGCAAGAAGCGCCTGCGTGAGATCGATTCGCGGGTGCGCTTCCTGCGCAACCGGCTCGATGGAATGATCGTCGTCGATCAGCCGCCCAGTGATCGTGAGCGCGTCTTCTTTGGCGCCTGGGTGGAACTCGAAGATGCGGCGGGTGACACGCACCGTCACCGGATTGTGGGGCCAGACGAGTTCGATCAGGCAGCGGGGTACATCAGCATGGATGCACCGCTGGCCAAAGCCCTCATGGGGAAAAAGCTTGATGCGGAAATATCGCTGGTCATAGCAGGCCAGGAGCGGCGTTTTACGATCGTTTCGATCTCCTACGAGTAAGGGGTATCTGGGCGCAGGTGTGGTGAACGGGTTGCCGCGCAAGTTCCGGCGCCACGATGCCGTTCAGTATCTGTGAGGGTTGCCGGCGCCGGCTGTTCGCGGCGCGGCGACCCGCTCACAGTACGGCCGCGCGGCGTACTGGCAATCTTCCGATCGAAATGCCCGCGCCCTACCCGCGCCCTAGATGACGCGGACGTTCTTGAATTGCCAGGGATCGTTGAAGTCGAGATCCTCCGGAAACAGCCGCTCACGATCAGACAGCGGTGACCAGTCGGTGTACTGGCCCAGCAGGCGGCCCAGATAGGGCTTGCAGATATCGAGGATGCGCTTGTGGTCGAGTTCATCCGGTTCGAGCAGGCCGCAGTCCGGGTTTTCCATGGCCCAGACGATGGCAGCGAGAACGGCGATGGTGACCTGCAGGCTGGTGGCGTTGTTGTACGGGACGAGACCGCGCGCTTCTTCCACGGTGAGCTGCGAGCCGTACCAGAAGGCGTTTTTCTTGTGGCCGGCGAGCAGCACGCCCAGTTCGTCCATGCCTGAGGTGATTTCGTCCATCAGGATGCGCTTGCGATCCTGGATCTGCCAGTTGCGGCCAGCGAGCTCATGCACCGACAGCACCGCCGAATCGCTCGGGTGGTAGGCGTAGTGCGCGGTGGGCCGGTACTGCACTTCGCCGTGCTTGCGCACGGTGTAGTAGTCGGCCAGCGAAATAGCCTCGCTGTGCGTGATCAGGAATCCGTGGATGGGGCCGGCGTTGGGTGTCCAGGTGCGCACGCGCGTGGCCGCGCCTGGCTGGCCGAGATAGATGGCCGCGCCGCTGCCGAAATCATGGCGCTTGGCATCGCGCGGAAAATTGCGCTCATGCGTGCCCCAGCCGAGTTCTGCGGGCTGGCAACCCTCGGAAACGAAGCCGTCCACCGACCAGGTGTTGACGAATTCGTTGACCTCCTTGACCTTGGGCGAAACCTGCGTGTCGCGCTCGGCGATGTGGATCACCTTCACGTTCAGTGCATGGGCCAGTTCGGCCCACTCCTGGCGGTTCGAAGGCTCGGGTTTGTCCTTGTCGATGCCGATGTCGCGCTTCAGCGCGAGCAGCGCTTCTTTCACGAAATGCGAAACCAGGCCCGGGTTCGCGCCATGCGTGAGGATGGCGGTGGGGTTTTTCGCGGTGAGGTCGGTGCGCAGCGCCAGCACATCCTCGCGCAGCGAATAATTGGTGCGCCTGCCAGGAGGCGTGGCCGGATCGGTGTAGCCGCCCGCCCAGGGCTCGATGCAGGTGTCGATGTACATCGCACCGCGCTCCCAGCAGAACTTGATCAGGGCGATGCTCGAAACATCCACCGACAGATTCACCAGGAAATCGCCGCGACCCAGCAGGCTCTCGAGCACACGCCGGTAGTTCTCGCGCACCAGCGGTTCCTTGATGAAACGCACGCCGAGCTGCTCGGCTTCGGCACGGCCCGCGTCTTCTGCGGTGACGATAACGATGCGATCAGGACGGACGCCGATATGCCGAAGGATCAGCGGCAGCACACCCTGCCCGATGCTGCCGAAACCCACCATGACCAGGCGGCCAGGAAACTCGACGTACACCTTTTGACTCATTTCAGATCGACACTCACTTGCTTGGGGTTGAACGCTTCCACGCGCTGCATCCAGCGCGCTATCCGTGGATAGTGGACTTCGACCGGCAGGAACCGGGCCGACAGCTCCTGCGCCTCGGGTCGCATTAAGGCCCGATGCAGCAGGTGGATGCAAGGGTAGATGTACAGGTCGGCCGCCGACACCGCGTCGCCGACGATCCAGTCGCCTTTCGAAAGCCGGCCCTCGATGGTGCGGGCCTCGCCCGCCACGGTGTACATCGCGCGCGTCAGCGCCTCGCCGAAGCGCGGCGCTGACGCGCGCAGTTCGTGCACCACGCGCATGATCCCATCCTCGATGTAGGCCTGGAATTCGTTGATCACGCGCATGATGACCGCAGCCTCTTCCGGCGAATGTCCGAAGATCGGCGGCTGCGGATATTTCAGATCGAGGTAGTAAAGCACCGCGAGGGACTCGAACACCACGTAGTCCGCATCGCGCAGCACCGGCAGCCGGCCGCGCGGATTCATGGCCAGCATCTGCGGCGCCTTGTGCTCCTGCAGATCGGTGCTGAGCTTGTGGCTGCGCCATGGCAGGCCCTTCAGCTCCAGCGCCAGCAGCACGCGCCAGCAGTGAGGACTGTCGCTGGCCCAGTAGACATCGATCAAAGCGCTCTTCCCGGGTCGATTGCCGGCCGGAATTGTAGCGGCGATGATGCGCACATGGCAGAACACATCGCCGCACTGGTCACCGCCCCGGAACTGGTGCGGCTCATTGGCACCCCGGACCTGTTGCTGGTGGATTGCCGGCATGAACTGACCAAGCCGCTGTGGGGTGCCGAGGTCTACGCCGAAGCGCACCTGCCGGGCGCCGTATTCGCGTCTCTGGACCGCGACCTGTCCGCCCCCATCCGTCCCGGCACCGGACGACACCCTCTGCCGACAGCGGCCGAATTTGCCCGTACGCTGGGCCGATGGGGCTACACACCGCACACACGCGTGGTCGCCTATGACCAGGGACCGGGGCCCTATGCGGCACGGTTGTGGTGGATGCTGCGCGCGCTGGGACATCGTGCGGTGCAGGTGCTCGATGGTGGCCTGGCGGCGTGGGTGCGCAATGGTGGTGCTCTGAACACCGCAACGCCCGCGATTGCACCCACAGAAGTAGCACCGCGCGAATTCGTGGGCGCGGTCAGCAGCGCGGAGGTCGAGCGGGAATTGGCCGCAGGCCGCATCACGCTGGTGGATGCGCGCGGCGCCGATCGCTTTGCGGGCCAGAATGAAACTGTCGATCCGGTGGCCGGCCATGTCCCCGGCGCCCTCAACCACCCGTTCAGCGGCAATCTCGCGGCCGGGCAGCAGTTTCTTTCTCCGGCCGAACTGGCGACGCGCTGGGCGTCGGAAATACAGCGCGCGCAGGCGAAACCTTTGGTTGCGATGTGCGGCTCCGGCGTCACGGCCTGTCACAATCTGCTCGCACTGGAACTGGCAGGCTACGGCGAAGGTCGGCTGTACGCTGGCAGTTTCAGCGAATGGATTACTGATCCGCGCCGGCCCGTGGCCACTGGAGTCGAGTAGTGAAATCCCCTGCCTCCCGCCCCGAGGGACCGACCGGCAACTGGTCGATCGAGGATTCGCTCGAGCTGTACCAGATACAGGCCTGGGGAAAAGGTTACTTCGGTGTAAATGCCGCCGGTCACCTCGTGGTGCGCCCCGATACGACCCTGGAGCGCGAGATCGATCTGCACGAAGTTGTGCAGGGACTCTCGGCGCGCGACCTCGCCGCGCCGGTGGTGATCCGTTTTTCCGACATCCTCGCGCATCGCCTGAAGCACCTGCACGACGCCTTCGCGCAGGCCATCGCTGAAAACGAATATCGCAATCGCTACGCCGCCGTGTTCCCCATCAAGGTGAACCAGCAGCGTCTGGTAGTGGAAGAGGTATATCGCTACGGCAAGGCTTATGGCTTCGGCCTGGAAGTGGGTTCGAAGCCCGAACTGCTGGCCGTGATGGCCATGAGCGAGGATTCGCCCGACCGGCTGATCGTCTGCAATGGGTTCAAGGACTCCAGCTACATCGAGGCGGTGATTCTCGCCACCAAACTCGGACGAACGATCATCCCAGTGGTGGAAAACTTCTCGGAGCTGGCGCTGATCCTGAGGCATGCGGAGACCTACGGCGTGCGGCCGCGCATCGGGGTACGCGTGAAGCTGGCCAGCGAGGGATCGGGACGCTGGCGGGAATCGGCCGGCGATCGCTCGAAATTCGGCCTGTTCATCAGTGAGATTCTGGAACTGGTGGCGGTGTTGCGGGACAAAGACATGCTCGACTGTCTGCAGCTGGTGCACTGCCATCCCGGCAGCCAGTTGCAGGACATCCGTCGCGTCAAAGAGGCCATCAACGAGCTGGCGCATGTGTATGCGGAGCTGTCCCGGCTGGGCGCGGGCCTGAAATACATCGACGTGGGCGGTGGCCTGGGCATCGATTACGACGGCAGCAGCACCAACTTCCCCTCATCGATGAACTACACGCTGGCTGAATATGCCAACGACGTGGTGTATCGCATCGCCAGCGTCTGCAACGCACGCCAGATCGAGCACCCGATGATCGTCAGCGAATCGGGCCGCGCCATTGCCGCACACCACAGCGTGCTGGTATTCAACGTGGTGGGCCGTTCGGCGCTGGATGGTTTCGACGTCGCCAAGGCAGATCTCGACCGCAAGCCCGCGCGCGACATACCGCAGCCGGTGCAGGATCTGGCCGATGCCTGGCGTTCGGTGTCGCCGCGGCGGCTGGCCGAGTGCTATCACGACGCCACCACGGCGCGCGACGAGGCACTGCAGATGTTCAAGCTTGGACTGCTGTCACTGGAGCATCGCGGACTGGCCGAACGTCTGTACTGGGCTACCTGCACCAAGGTACGCGATGCCGCACGCAAGCTCGATGAAGTGCCGGAAGAGCTGGCCGATCTGGAAGGCGTGCTCTCGGATACCTACTTCTGCAACTTCTCGGTGTTCCAGTCTCTGCCGGACAGCTGGGCCATCGACCAGCTGTTTCCCATCGTCCCCATCCACCGCCTGGCCGAGCAGCCGGTGCGCAAGGCCGTGCTGGCGGATATCACCTGCGATTCGGATGGCAAGATCGACAGCTTCGTCAGCCTGCGAGACGTGAAGCGCACGCTGGAACTGCATCCGCTTCGCGAGGGCGAGGAATATTTCCTGGCCGCCTTCCAGGTCGGCGCCTACCAGGAAACGCTCGGCGATCTGCACAACCTGTTCGGCGATACCCATGTGGTGCACATCCGCCTGCACGACGAAGGTGGCTGGTGGATCGAGGAGATCGTCAAAGGCGATACCGCCAACAAAGTGCTCGAGTACATGGAATACGATGTCGCCGAGCTGTACCCCGCCCTGGCGCGCGACTGCGAGCGCGCGGTGCGCGACGGCAGAATGACCGTGGCCGAGAGCCAGTCCATCAAGCGCTTTTACGAAAACGAACTGAACGGTTACGCTTACCTGGAACCTTGACGGGTCCCTTCGCGCCGGAGAGTCGCATGCGAATTCGCTCGGGTACTGCCCTGGCTGCTGTCGCGATACTGGCCCTCGCTGACTGCACCTCATTCGCTGCACGCAGTGCGGTGACCGGACGACTGGATCGCGCCATCGCTGGCACGCACCGCGATGCCGCGGAGCGGGCGCGTGACATCTACCGCCATCCGCGCGAAACCCTGCTTTTCTTCGGGCTCCGTCCGGATCAGACCGTAGTGGAAATCCTGCCCATTGGCGGCTGGTACACGAAGATCGTCGCGCCGGTGGTGCGTGGCCACGGCAACTACATAGCCGCGATGCCCCCAGCCACACCCGGCAATGCCAACAGTGAGAACAGCCGCCAGGCCTATCTTTCGATTCTGGCCAGCGCGCCCACACTGCTCGACAAGGTGCAGGTGGTGGACTTCGATCCGGGGGCAAAACCCATGGTGCCAGACGGCACCGCCGACCTGGTGCTGACTTTCCGCAACATCCACAACTGGATGAGCGGCAATCGCGCCGAAGCCGCGTTCCGCGACATGTACCGGGCACTGAAACCCGGCGGCACGCTCGGTGTCACCGAACACCGTGGCAATGAGGCCGTGCCGCAGGATCCACGCGCGCGCAGCGGCTATGTGAACCAGTCATACGCCATCAAGCTCATCGAGAGCGTCGGATTCAGGCTGGTGGGCACTTCCGAGGTGAACGCCAATCCGCGCGACAGCAAGGACTA
>DATNCK010000082.1:0-11416 GCA_035571575.1 Steroidobacteraceae bacterium
GGGCGCAATGTCCGCGGCGTCCGTGAACAGACCGGCATCCACGCGTGGTGGCACTTGCACGTCCGCGCTGGCCAACATGATGCGGCCGGACTGCGCGGATACAGGTTCACCACGCTCATCGCGAAGCCATGACCCTTCGGCAGTGGAAAGGCATCGGTGTTGCGGCGTGCCGGCTGGAACGCTATCTGGATGTCCGGTCGGTCCAGGCCCGGTGTGCTGGCGATGAAGGCCGTGGACTCGAACACATTGGTGGCGAGCTGGCCACCGCGTGTGAACAGGTACTCGAATACGCTCCATACATTGCGCGGCAGCGCGCGCCACGACAGCCCGTAGGAAGTGCTGTCCTGCATTTCCATGGTGACGGCCAGCGCCGGATGATCGTGGTAGTTCGCGCCCACCCCGTACAGCGCGGCCTGCACGGGAATGTTCAGCGCACGCAGCGCATCGGGTGGTCCGATGCCGGAGAGCATCAGCAGCTGCGGGGAATGGATGGCGCCCGCGCACAGGACGATCTCGCGCGTTGCAGTCAGCGAGCGTGCGCCGGAGGCGGTTCGCAGCTCAACGCCACAGGCACGTCCGGAGGAGAAGCGGATGGCGCTGACCTGTGCGCGCGTCAGCACGGTCAGGTTCGGTCGAGCGCGAGCCGGCTTCAGGAAGGCGGCGGCCGTGGAATCGCGACGGCCGCGATGGATGGTGCCCTGGCGCAGACCGAACCCTTGCGGATCGAGTCCCGTGAAGTCGGCACATTGCGGATACTCATTCAGACCCGCGAAGGCTTCCAGAAACGCTGCGTTGAGCCGATTGGGTCGCGCTATATGGGTGACATGGACGGGGCCGGCCATTCCGTGCACGGCCGGGTCACGCAGATCGGCATTGTTTTCCGAGCGGATGAAGTATGGCAGCACATCCCGCCACGCCCAGCCTGCGCTACCTGCGGCCGCCCAGCCGTCGTAGTCGCGCGGGTGGCCGCGGTGATACGCCATGCCATTGATCGAACCTGAGCCGCCGATGACTTTGCCGCGCGGCAGTGGCAGGCGGCGATTGTCCAGCGCGGTCTGCGGCTCGGTCGAAAGGCCCCAACCGAGGCTCCGGTGCATGATGGCCGGACCGACCAGTGCCGGTACATGGATGAAAGGATGACGTGCGGGTCCACCGGCCTCGATCAGGCAGACGCGTGCGTGCGCATCTTCCGAAAGTCTTGCGGCCAGCACGCATCCGGCTGTGCCAGCACCTACCACGATGAAATCGTAGTCGGCAGTCATTGCGAGTAAGTACCGGTGCCCCTCACGGCCTTCTTCTCAGCCGCGACTCTCGCGACGAAAGGGCAGCGTCAGCAGGAACCAGACCAACCCCGGTGTCAGCATCTTCAACGCTGCGCGCGCTGCTTCAGGTGTCAATTTCGCATTCATCGGCATGGCGCCGAACACCTTGCCGCGGATCAAGAGCGCATTGCCCTCGCGCTCCAGGCTCTGCACCGTCATCAGCTCGCCGCCGTCCGTCGACAGGATCTTCATTTCACGCGGCCCTGTTTTTCGAAATTCAGTCCCAGTGCCTCGAACATCTTCATCGCGGTGGCGCGCCCGGCGCCGAACACACCGCCGCCAGGATGTTGGAAAGGTCCGACCAAGTAGAAGCGGTCGAGGCCTGGAACGGTGTACTGGCCCAGCTCCGGTGTCGGTCGGTGCGCACCGCTTTGGTAAGTTGTGGTGGCGATGCCGTGCAGGTCGCCGCGACGGAAGCTCGGCGAAGTGCGTTCCATGTCGACCGGGCTGTCCACATGTGCCTGCAGCACCACTTCGGGGATATTCACGACGAATCGCGCCAGATGCTCCAGCATGCGCTGCGCATAATCCTGCTTGCTGTCGTCCCAGCTGCGGCCGTCGGGGCGCTGGTAAGGCACGTAATCCCACAGATGCAGGATGGCCTTGCCGGGCGGCACACGACTGGGATCGAACTGCGACAGCGAACCCAGGCCCAGCAGCGGATAGGGCATGAACTGGCCGTAGCGCAGTTCATCGAAATCGCGCCGCAGGGTTTCGTAGCTGATGGGCAGCATCTCCACCATCACGGCGTCGACGCGATCCCTGGTGCGGAACTCCAGTGGCGCATCCAGTGCGGCGTGCACCGTGATGCACGCGGCATCGGTGATGTGCGTGGCCTCGGCATCGGCACGCGCCCGTGTATTCATGCCATCGATCATCGAGCCCAGCAGGTGCGGGTGGATGGCGCCGATCACCGCATCCTTCGCGTTGAACACGCGTCCGTCATGCGTCTCGACGCCGCTGGCGCGGCCGTTGGACACCTTGATGCGCGCCACATCGGCATTGGCGATGACTTCGCCCCCATGCGCCTGGATGCAGGCGATCAGCGCCTCGGTGAGTTTGCCGGCGCCGCCCTTGGCGACGCCGAAGCCGTAGCCCTCGAGGAAGCCGAGAAACACGTAGGCGCCGATGGCCGTGGCCTTCTCATCCGGCGACACCAGGTTCTCGCCGGCCACACGTGCGAAGTGCATGCGCACGCGCTCGTGCTCGAAGAGATCGCACAGATGATCATGCGTACTCATCTGGATGATGCGCCACAGCTCGCGACCCTCGTAGCTCTGGTCGAACATGGCATTGGTGGCGCCTACTGGCGCGGGCGGTACGTATAGCGAGGAGGCGATCATCGGCAGCCAGGCCGCAGCCTGCTTTGATACACGCAGGAAGGTCTCGGCATCCCGCTTCGAAAACTTCGCGATCTCAGCCGCCGACCTTTCGCGGTCGCGATACAACTTCAGCGTCTGGCCATCCTCGAACACCGACATCATCGGTACTTCGGGGAAAATGTATTCGAGTCCGAAGCGCGACTTGAGCTTCAGCTCGTCATTGGCCAGCAGCGGATTGCCCTGGATGAAGATATGGCTCATCGAATGCTGGTCGTGCCGGAAACCCGGTAGCGTCAGTTCGCGCGACACCACGCCGCCACCGAACCAGGAATTGCGTTCGAGCACGACCACTTTCTTGCCGGCAGCAGCCAGGTAGGCGGCGGCCACCAGGCCATTGTGGCCGGAGCCCACGGCGACGATGTCGGCCGTGACGGGAGCGGTACTGGACATGGTAATTAAAGGGTTCTGCCTTGCGCCGGATAGCGGTTCGCAGCGAGCATACAGCGATGGAAGCCGTCTATGAAATCTGCGCCGTGCGCTATGCGCATCTGGAACGCACGGCCCGCCACAATTTCATCGGTGGCGACGAGCACGACGGCCCGATGCCGCTGGACTACTACGTGTGGGTCATCCGCGGCGCGGGCCAGTGCTTCGTGCTGGATACGGGTTTCGAAGCATCCATTGGCGCCGCGCGTGGCCGACAGCTGGTGCAGCCGGTGGAAGTGGGCCTGCGAGCGGTGGGTGTGGATCCGGCGGCAGTCACCGACGTGATCATCAGTCACATGCACTACGACCATGCCGGCAATCACGAGTTGTTTCCGCGTGCCCGCTATCATCTCCAAACCGACGAGATGGCGCACTGCACCGGCAGCGAGATGTGTCATGCCGCCGTTCGCGCCACCTACGAAGTCGGTGATGTGCAGGCCATGATCGGCAAGCTGTTTGCCGGTCGTGTGGTGTATCACGAGGGAGCTGCGCAACTGGCGCCAGGCATCAGCGTGCACCGCGTGGGGGGGCATACGCGCGGCTTGCAGGTGGTGCGCGTGCGCACGCAGCGCGGCTGGGTGGTGCTGGCTTCCGACGCCATGCATTTCTATGCCAACTGGCAGCAGCGCCGCCCCTTTCCCATTGTCGACAATGTGGCGACCTATCTCGATGCCTTCGGCACCATCGAGGGGCTGGCCAGCTCGAATCAGCATGTGATTCCGGGCCATGATCCGCTGGTTTTACAGTGCTATCCCGCTGCCAGGGCGGGTCTCGCCAATGCCGTACGTGTGGATTTGCCGCCGACGCGGCCCGTTCCGTAGGATCGCGGGTCCGACAGCGCAACAGCGGGGGAAAGCGTGGGGGAAAAGATAGCCTTCATCGGCGTGGGCAGGATGGGCTCGGGCATGGTCGCCAGGCTGATGGCCGCAGGCCATGAGCTCACGCTGTTCGATCCCAATGCCCAGGCCACCGCAACGCTGCGAGAACGCGGCGCCCGGATCGCGGCCTCTATCGCGGAAGCGGCTGCCAGCACGAATGTGGTGATGGCCAGCGTGCCAGGTCCTGCCGACGCCAGGGCGGCGGCGGTTGCCGTAGCGCAGGCGCGCGGCGCCCGCGTATTCGTCGATCTTTCCACTTCCGGGCCCGCTGCGGCGCAGGCCATTGCCGCAACGCTGCAGCCTGCGGGAATTGCCGCCATTGATGCGCCCGTTTCCGGCGGCGTGAAGGGTGCTGCCGCCGGCAAGCTCGCCATCATGGCCTCGGGTCCGCGTGCGGCGCTCGAGCAAGTGCAGCCGCTGCTATCCGAGCTGGGCAAGGTTTTTCTCGTGGGCGACAAGCCCGGCCTCGGCCAGACCGTGAAGCTGGCAAACAATCTGATGTCGGCTGCCTCGCTGGCCATTGCCGCTGAGGCCATGGCCATGGGTGTGAAGGCCGGTGTGGATCCCGCGGTGATGCTGGAGATCCTGAATGCCTCCTCCGGCCGCAACAGCGCCACGCAGGACAAGATCCCCAAGCATGTGCTGAATCGCAAATTCGATTTCGGCTTTGCCAATGCGCTGTCCTTCAAGGACGTGAGGCTGTGTCTGGATGAGGCCGAAGGTCTCGGTGTGCCCATGGTGGTGGGCGCGGCCGTGCGGCAGATGCTGTCGATCACGCAGCAGACCTTCGGCAAAGACGCTGATTGCACGGATCTGGTCAAAGTGGTGGAACAGTGGGCGGACTGCGAAATCCGCGGCACAACAGGAGAGAAGTAGTGGCGAACGAGAAATTCGAGAAAGGACTGAAGCTGCGCAAGCAGGTGCTGGGTGCGGAATACGTGGAGAAATCCATGGCCAGCGCCGACAGTTTCAGCATGCCCATGCAGGAGCTCTCCACCGAATATTGCTGGGGTCATGTGTGGACTCGACCAGGCCTCGCACTGCGCGACCGCAGCCTGATCAACATCGCGATGATCAGCGCACTGAACCGGCCGCACGAACTGAAGCTGCATGTGAAGGCCGCGTTGAACAATGGACTGTCGCGCGAGGAGATCCGCGAAGTGATCCTGCAGGTGGCGGTGTACTGCGGTGTGCCGGCCGGCATCGACAGCACGCGCATCGCGCGCGAGGCCTTCGCGGAAGTCGACGCGGCCAAGAAGTAGCACGGTAAGAGGGGGGCACATGATTACTGCACGCAATGCGCAGGAACAGGTCGTCGTCGACTTCTTCCGCACGCTCAATACCGGCGACCTGGAGGCCATTCGCGGCACGCTGCACGCAGACGCCACCTGGCTGCCCATGGTCGAAGGTGTTCCGGGTGCCGGTGTGCACGGTCCGCGCGACAAGATCGTCGATGAATTCCTGGGGCCGGTGCGCGGCCTGTTCGTTCCCGGCGATCCAAAGAACGTCATCGACCGGATGACCTCGGGAGGCGATACGGTGATGTGCGAGACGCGTGGCACGGGAACGCTGCTCGATGGGCGCAAGTACAACAATCGCTATGCCTGGAGCATCGATGTGCGCGATGGCCTCGTGTTCGCGATCCGCGAGTACATGGACAGCAACTACGTAGCTATCCTGTTCGGCTTCAAGTAGACGAGCCACGGACTGAAGCGCCGGACCATGACCGAGATCTTCGATTACGTCGTGGTCGGAGCAGGCACCGCCGGATGTGTGCTGGCCGCGCGGCTGTCGGAAGACCCGGCGCTACGCGTCGCGTTGCTCGAAGCCGGCCCACCTGACGATGATCCCGCGATTCATGTGCCGGCCATGGTCGGCAAGGCCATCGGCAATCCGCGCAATGGCTGGGGCTACACCACCACGCCCCAGATCCATGCTGACAACCGCGTGCTTCCCGTGCCGCGCGGCCGCGTGCTCGGTGGCTGCTCTTCGATCAACGGCATGGTGTATTTCCGCGGGCATCCGCGTGAGTACGACGAGTGGAACATTCCCGGCTGGCGCTGGCAGGACCTCAAGCCCTATTTCCTGAAGCTCGAAAACTACCAGGCGGCGCATACACCGGAGCGTGCGCGCGGCGGTCCCGTCAATGTCATCGACATTCCGCGGCCCAATCCATTGGTGAAGCGGTTTCTCGCAGCCACCGATTCGCTGGGACTGCCGCGCTGCGCCGACTTCAATGGTGGCGACCCGGAAGGCTTCGGGCCCAGGCAAGGAGCGATCCGCGATGGTCGGCGCGAATCCGCAGTCACGGCCTACCTGGACGCGGCACGTCAACGACCTAATCTCACCGTCCTTACCGACGCGCCGGCCACGCGTGTAATGGTCGCGGACGGGCGCGCCACCGGTGTGGAGGTGGAGCACAGCGGCGTGCGCCGCGTGATTTCAGCTGCGCGCGAGGTGATCGTTAGCTGTGGCGCCTATGGTTCGCCGCAGCTGCTGCAGTTGTCCGGCATCGGTGATGCCTCACTGTTGCGGCAGCATGGCATCGACGTAGTGCTCGATCTGCCGGCGGTGGGGCGCAACCTGCATGATCATCCGGCGTCCTCGGTATCGATGCGCACACACAACACTGAATCCTACGGCCTGTCATGGCGCACGCTGCCGCGCAGCGCCTGGATTGCTGCGCAATATCTGCTGGCGCGACGTGGCCCGCTGGCCAGCAATGTATTCGAAGCCAACGGCTTCATGCGATCGCAGCCTGACTTGGATCGGCCCGATCTGCAGATCATCTTCATGCCGGCGCATCGCAATGCCAATGGACACTGGCTGCCCCGCGGCCATGGCTATGGCGTCATCTTCGTGAATCTGCGTCCGGCGAGTCGCGGCAGCGTGCGCATCACGAGCAATGATCCGTTCGCGAAGCCGGCCATCGATTTCAATTTCCTGGCCGATTCGCGTGATCTGGACGTCCTGGTCAGAGGTTTCGAAGTGGCGCGACAGGTTCTTGGCGCGGATTCATTCGCAAAGCTGGGCAGCTGGGAGATTTCTCCCGGAGCCGAAACGCGCGATCGCGCGGCGATCGAAGCGCACATCCGTCGCACGCTGGTCACCGTGCATCATCCCTGCGGCACCTGCCGCATCGGCGATGTGGTCGATGAACAGTTGCGCGTAAAAGGCATTGCCGCACTGCGCATTGTGGATGCCTCGGTGATTCCCACCGTCATTTCGGGCAACAGCAATATTCCTGTCAACGCCGTGGCCGAACGCGGCGCTGACCTGATCCGGGGGCGTGCAGCATGAGTGAACTGAAGGGCCGCAAGATCATCGTCACCGGCGCCGCCGGCAGCATCGGACACGCCACGGCCTGCGTGCTGGCTGGCAAAGGTGCCGACGTGATGCTCGTAGACATCAACGGGGAAGGCCTGAAGCAGCGCCGTGACACAGTCGCGGCCTTCGGTACCCAGGTGGAGATCTGCCGCGCCGATGTCAGCCGCTCAGAGGATGTGCAGCGTTACGTCGCCGCCACGCGCAAGGCCTTCGGCCGCATCGACGGCCTGTTCAACAACGCCGGCACCGAGGGCAAGATCGCCTCGATCGAAGCCTATGAAGAAGCCGAGTTCGACCGGCTGATCGCCGTGAACCTGCGCAGCATCTTTCTGGGCCTGCGGCATGTGATACCGGTGATGCTGGAGCAGGGCGGGGGCGCCATCGTCAACACCGGCTCCATCGCCAGCGAACGCGGTCTTGCGGGAGCCTGCGCCTACAACGCCACCAAGCACGGCATCCTGGGGCTCACCCGTACGGCTGCGGCTGACGTGGCTGCGCGCGGCGTGCGCATCAATACCGTGATGCCCGGCGTCATCGATACGCCGCTGCTCGAGGGCATGCTCGAAACCATGTTCGACGGCGATGTGCAGCTGGGCAAGCGCACGCTGGGCAAGGTGGCCCCGCAGGAGCGCATCGGCCTGCCGCGTGAGGTGGGCGAGGTCGTCGCCTTCCTGCTGTCGGACGCCGCGAGCTTCGTCAATGGCGCAGCCTGGGCCATGGACGGCGGCGCTTTGTGTACCATCCGTCACTAAGGGGCGATACTTTCGAGCCCATAACAACAAGATTCCCGGGGGATGCATGGCGAAGATGAACCGCTACCAGTGGACTCTGATCGCACTGCTGAGCGCCAATTTCGGCGTGGTGTTCTACGATCGCAACACGCTGAGCTACCTGCAGTCCTTCATCCAGAAGGATCTCGGGCTCACGTACACCCAGCTGGGTGACATTGCCGCGGCCTTCTCGTTTGCCTGGGCCATCGCCGGATTGGGCATGAGCACGCTGGTGGATCGCATCGGCCGCCGCAAGACCATCCTGGTCGTGGCAACGCTGGTGTTTTCCGTGGCTTCGGTGGTGTCGGGCTTTGCCGCAAGCTTCATCGGGCTGCTGGGTGCACGACTGCTGATGGGCATTGCCGAAGGCGGCATCATGCCGATCACGCAGACGCTGATCGCCTCGGACGTGCCGCATGAGCGCCGCGGCCTGGCGCAGGGCCTCACGCAGAACTTCGGCGCCAACCTGCTCGCCAACTGGCTCGGCCCGCTCGTCATTGTCTGGATGGGCACGCACTACGGCTGGCGCAATGCCTTCTTCCTGTCGGCCATACCCGGCGTGATCATGGCGCTGCTGATCCTGCGCTTCGTGCGTGAGCCGGCCATCGAGGCTGCACGCGTGAAGCCAGAGCCTGGCGCCATGATGCGCATGCTGGCCGACCGCAACATCCTGCTGTGCATCCTGATCTCGACGCTGCTCGTGGCTTTCCTGCTGGTGTTCCTGCAGTTCACGACGCAGTTCCTCATCAAGGTGCGCGGCTTCAGCGAACAGGAGATGGGGTTCATCATGTCCTGGTTCGGCATCGTCTCGATGGGCGTTGCCTTCCTGGTGCCGGGTTCCTCGGATCGCTTCGGACGCAAGCCGGTGATCATCATCGCGTCGCTGATCGGCCTGGGTTGTCCGCTGGGTCTGCTGTTCCTCGCCGGTGCTTCGATGGGCGGCAACATCGCCTGCATCGTGGTGGGCAGCACGCTGAGTGGAATATTTCCCATGGTGATGGCAACCATTCCCTCCGAAGTCGTAGGGTCGGCCCGCACCACCACGGCGCTGTCGCTCACCATGGGTGTCAGCGAGATCGTCGGTGGCGTTTTCGCGCCATCGCTCGCGGGGCGCGTCGCTGATGCCAGGGGATTGCCGGCGACGCTGTGGATACTCACGGGCATTACGGTGGCCATCATCCTGCTGGCGCTGTTCCTGCGTGAAACCGCGCCGAGGATACTGGCGCGGCGGACAGCGCGCGCATAGCGATTCGCGCGCGGCACTCTTGAGGCTGCAGAGCCTCAGGCCGATTCGGGCAGCACGGGCGGCAGCGGGCACTCCAGCACCGCACAGATGGCGCGCAGCAGTTCGGCTTCTTCTGCCGCCAGCCACTCGTCGTGCGCAATCGTGCGCACGAGGCCCTCGATGAGCAGCTGTTTGGCCATGACCTGCAGTCCGCGCAGGTCATCCAGCGCCTGGTCGAACAGCGGCACCCAGTCTTCGATCACGCTGTAGCCCGGCCTGATGCGTGGAAGGAGAGGGGCGATGCCCGCCTCGTAGGCATAGGAAGCCTGCGCGGCATCGCGGGCGCCGTGCCGCGCCAGCACCGCAAACACGATACCCAGCTGCGCGGCACATTCTTCGATGCCGAGTTTTCCGTGCGGTGGTTGCATCGCGATCTGCGGCAGCAGTGCACGGCTCGCCAGCTTCTCGAGTGAGTACTCGAATACCGAAACCCTGCCATCGGCGCGCACCATGTCGTGCAGCAATGCTGCCAGTGTCTGGCGTTCGCCTTCCGGCAGTGCTCGCAACGCCGGAAACAGCTGCAGTACCGCTGGCAGGCGCTGCAGCGGCGGCAGCGCGTCGGCGGCAATCGCTGTTGTGCGCACGGCGTTCACCGCCGAAGCGCCCAGCTGCTTGTCGATGAGTTCGTATTGAGCATCGCGCAGCGCCGGTTCAGCGCTGCCGACCAGTGCCAGCAGTAGTGCACGCGCCTGTTCCGGTGCCGCGGCGCTGACGCGCAGCGCCTCGGGAAGGGCCTGTCGCAGTGCCACGGCGAAGGCCAAGTGCTGCGGCCCGGGACCTCCTGTCATCGCGGCGATGCGATGCGCGGCCGCAGGCACGCTGCTGCGCGCGGCCACACCGGGCGCACTGATTTCAGGTTCCACATCTCCGGCGCCAGTTTCCTTCCACTGCGCCTGTGCGCGCCGGATCATCGAATCCAGCTGCGCCTGGTTCACGTGGGGATCCAGCTCCCGCAGGCGTTGCAGCAGCGGCGGGTGCGTGGCCAGCAGACTGGCTGGTCCGGTAAACAGCATGTGCGCCATCTGCTCCATGGCAGGATTCAAAGGCCGTTGCGGCCCACTCAATGCCGCCGCGCGCACCAGCGCATCGCGCAGTCCATCGGGATTGCGCGTGAACTGCACCGCTGAGGCGTCTGCCAGGCATTCACGCTTGCGCGAAATCCATGCCTGCAGCACCCGGCCGCCCCAGAATCCGATCTGGCCGACGACAGCGATGCCCAGCCCCATCATCAGTACCGGTGCCGCGCGGCGGTTGCCGCTGCCAGCCAGCCGCATCAGCAGTCTTCCAGCCAGCGCCACGGCCATGAGGCCAAACACCAGTCCCATCAGGCGTCCGGATATGCGGATGTCGCCGTTCAGTATGTGGCTGAACTCGTGCGCGATCACGCCCTGCAGCTGATCCCGGTTCAGTTTCTGAAGCGCGCCGCGCGTGACAGCTACGGCGGCATTGGCGGGCGTATGGCCGGCAGCGAAGGCGTTGATGCCTTCCTCCTGCTCCAGCACATAGACATCGGGCGCCGGTACTCCCGAGGCCAGCGCCATTTCATCCACTACATTGAGCAGCATGCGCCGCCGCGGATCCGGTGTGCTGCGCTCCACCCGCACTCCGCCCACGCTGCGCGCCACATAGCCGCCGCCCTCGCGCAGCTGCAGCATGCGGGTGAGGCTGGCGATGCCGATGAAGCCGCCAATCAGCAGGCTGGTGAGCAGAACCCGACCGGGATGAGCCAGCGACCAGTCGATGAGCGAGGCGCCAAATGGTTCCCCGTGCCTGCCGCTGGTGGCGGAGATGCGCAGCGCCGTCAGCACCACGACATCGAGAGTCAGCACCACCACGGCAAGCGTGATCGCAAAGCCCCAGCTGAGCAGGCGCGACTGCTGTCGAGCACGGGCCTGTGCGCCGAAAAAATCCATGCGCTAGGCCTGCGCTGGCTGCGCCTTGGGGCCAGTGTTCAGGTAAAGCTCACCTTCGGCGCCTCGCGCATTTCCGGCTTCGGAATCTCCAGCATCTTCGCGGGTTCGAAGTT
>DATNCK010000083.1:0-7110 GCA_035571575.1 Steroidobacteraceae bacterium
GCTTGTTGACGAGAATGCTCATGGAATTCTTCTACTGGATTAGCGTGACTTGGCCGCGGCGACGACTTTCTTCGCGGCATCGGTGAGACTTTCGGCCGGCGTGACCGCCAGACCGCTCTGCGAAAGCATCTCGCGCGCCTGTTTGGCGTTGGTGCCTTCGAGGCGCACCACCACCGGCACCTTCACGCCGACCTTCTGTACGGCAGCCATGATGCCTTCGGCGATCACATCGCAGCGCACGATGCCGCCGAAAATATTCACCAGGATGGCGCGCACATTCGCATTGGAGAGAATCAGCTCGAATGCGGCAGTGACGCGCTCCACGGTGGCGCCACCGCCCACATCGAGGAAGTTGGCGGGCTTGCCGCCGTGCAGCTTGATGATGTCCATGGTGGCCATGGCCAGACCCGCACCGTTGACCATGCAGGCGATGTTGCCGTCGAGCGAAACGTAGTTCAGGTCGTGTTCGGCAGCGCGCGCCTCGATGGGATCTTCCTGCGTGCGGTCGCGCAGCGCCACGAGATCGGGGTGCCGGAACATCGCGTTCGGATCGATGCCGATCTTGGCATCGAGCGCCACCAGCTTGCCGTCCTTGGTGACGATGAGCGGGTTCACTTCGATCAGGCTGGCATCCTTGTCGATGTACAGCTTGTACAGCGCTTTCAGGATGGCGGTGAACTCACCGATCTGCGCGCCCGATAAGCCGAGGCCAAAAGCCAGCTCGCGCGCCTGGAAACTCTCCAGGCCCACTGCCGGATGAATCGTGGTGCTGAGGATCTTCTCGGGTTCCTTCTCGGCGACTTCTTCGATGTCCATGCCGCCGGCCGCCGACGCCACCACGGCGATACGGCTCTTCTCACGATTGAGAGTGAGGCTCAGATAGATCTCGCGTTCGATCGCGGAGCCCTCTTCCACATACACCTGGCTGACCGGCAGCCCTTCAGCGCCGGTCTGCTTGGTGACCAGCCGCGTTCCCAGCATCTTCTGCGTGGCTTCGCGTACTGCATCGAGGTCCTTGGTGACCTTGACGCCGCCGGCCTTGCCGCGACCGCCCGCATGAACCTGCGCCTTCACCACCCAAACCGGCCCGCCCAGCTGCTGAGCCGCGGCCACGGCCTCCTCGGCAGTGCTGGCAATCGCACCACGCGGCACCGGCACACCATATTCGGCGAAAATCTTCTTGGACTGATACTCGTGCAGATTCATTGCGGACCCTTTGGATCGAAGCCGGTTATATTGGCGCAATCACCTGGTCATCGCCAGCGCGCGATGCGGAATCTGCGGCAGACTGTGACCAGGATTCCTGTTGATGCTGGCCCAGCCGCGGCGCGGCGCGCGCGGCAGTTGCATCGATACCGGTCATATGCACTGGCAAGCGTACCGCTGGCACAGATTCGCCGTCGCGGGACTTCACCTCATAGCGCATTGCGCGCGCGGCCAGCTGCGGATCGGCGAACACCTCAGCCAGTGTGTTGATGGGACCGGCGGGCACGCCGGCGGTCTGCAATGCGGCCAGCAATACCTCGCGACGCCATTGACGCAGCGGCGGCTGCAGCGCGCCAATCAACTCGTCACGATGCTGCACGCGCGCGGCATTGGTGGCAAAGCGCCTCTCGTCTGCCAGCTGCGGCATGCCCAGCAGGACTGCCAGTGCACGAAACTGTGCATCGCTGCCCACCGCGATCACCAGCTCGCCATCGGCAACCTGAAAAGTCTGGTAAGGCACCAGGTTCGGATGCGCGTTACCCATGCGTCGCGGTGACTGACCGGAGACCAGGAAATTCATCGCCTGATTCGCCAGCACCGCCACCTGGGTGTCGAAAAGCGAAAGGTCGATGATGTCACCTCGTCCACTGCGGGCGCGTGCCTGCAGTGCAGCCTGAATGGCGATCACCGCGTACAGACCGGTGAACAGGTCGGCGTAGGCCACACCGGGCTTCTGTGGCGCGCCGGACGGCTCACCAGTCAGATCCATGATGCCACCCATGGCCTGCACGACGAAGTCGTAGCCGGGTCGCTCGGCATAAGGCCCGGTATGACCGAAGCCAGTGATCGAACACCAGATCAACTGTGGGTGGGCTGCGCACAGCGTGGCGGCATCCAGCCCATAGCGCACCAGATCGCCGTGCCGGAAGTTTTCGATCACCACATCGGCGCCGGCGCACAGTTCGAGCACGCGCTGCCGTCCGTCCACAGTGCGAAAGTCCGCGACAATCGAACGCTTGCCGCGATTGCAGGAATGGAAGTACGCCGCATCCTGGCCGCCGTCGGCATAACGGACAAAGGGCGGCCCCCAGCGGCGGGTTTCATCGCCATCCGGGCTTTCGATCTTGATGACATCCGCACCCAGATCGGCCAGCGTCTGCCCGGCCCAGGGACCTGCAAGAATGCGGGCCAGTTCCAGTACCCGTAGACCCTGCAAGGGCCCTGTCATAGGCAAAACCTGTAGTTCTTCACAGTTGGCAAGCCTAGTCGAAAGGCGCCGCGCGGTCTTTTGCTACATTGCCGTCCGATGCGTACCGCGGCACCGGCAAAATCCGCAGCACTGGACAGCACGCCGTCGGATCTGGCCTGGCGCGTGCTCGGACTGGTCAATCTGTATCGCTTGCTGATCGCCGGATTGCTGTTCGCGGCCAGCCGTTTCAGCGACAGCAGGGATCTGCTGAGCATCCTGCACCCCGGACACATGGCGGTCATCTGTGCGGTGTGGTTCTTTGCCGGAATCGGCCTGATCGCGCTGCGTCGCCTGCCGATTGCGGGCCTGCGTCCGCTGACCCTGACCCACGCCACGGTGGATTCGGTGCTCATGGGCTTTGTGCTGTGGGCCGCGGATGGAATCGGCAGCGGGCTGGGCATTCTGCTGTTGCTGCCAGTCTCCGCGATGGCACTGCTGGCGCAGAACCGCGATGCCTTGTTCATGGCCGCCATGGCATCTGTGGCCGTGCTGGCGCAGCAGGTGATAGTGGATGGTGGCGTTCCCGGAAGCAGTGGCCTGCTGACCGCAGGACTGCTCGGTGCGGTGATATTTATCGCAGCGCTCGCCGTGCGCCCCATCGCGCATCGGCTGATCGAAAGCGAATCGCTGGTGCGGCGCCGGGAGCTGGATCTGGCCAACATGGCGCAGCTGTCGCAGTACATCGTGCAGCATCTGCGCGAAAGCATCCTGGTGGTGGATGCACAGGATCGTATCCGGCTGATCAACCAGTCCGCTGCCGGCATCCTCGGTCATGCCAATGCCTGGCCCGACGCCCTGCTCGGCGAATGCTCGCCACGCCTGCTGTTCCTGCTCTCGGGATGGCGGCAGCATCGCGACGCGCAAGAGATCAACACCTTCGCCGCAGCGGATGGCTCGCGACTGATACGGCCGCATTTTGCAGGCCTGGGCAGCGGCAATCCGGGTCCGGTGCTGATCCCTCGAAGACACCAGCCTGCTTGCGGAGAAAGTACAGCAGTCGAAGCTGGCGGCGCTGGGGCGACTGTCCGCCAGCATTGCGCACGAGATCCGTACGCCGGTCGGCGCCATGAGCCATGCCGGGCAGCTGCTCAGTGAGTCCACAGCCATTGGCGCTGAGGACAGGCGCCTGACTCAGATCATCCGGGACAATGCCGGACGCGTCAGCCGCATCATCGAGAACGTGCTGGAACTGTCGCGGCGCGGCGCCCGACAGCCCGAACGCCTGGACCTGGGTAGTTGGTTGAACCAATTCTGGGTCGAGTTCTGCGCCACGCAGCAGATCAGCGCCGCGCAACTGAAGATCGCGCTGTCGTCTGAGGACAACACCGAGCTGGAAGTACGGGTCGATCCCTCGCAGCTGCACCAGGTGTTGTCCAATCTGTGCCAGAACGCTCTCACCCACGGCCGCCACCCGGATCACGACCCAGAAGCGGTGGAAATCCGCTACGGCCGCCTGGCCAGCAACGGCCGCCCCTTCGTCGAAATCGTGGACCGCGGCCCTGGAATTCCCCGTGAAGACCACGAGCGGATATTCGAGCCCTTCTTCACCCGGGCACCGCGCGGCACGGGCCTGGGACTGTTCCTGGCACGCGAGCTGGCGCAATCCAACGGTGCGACGTTGTTGCACGAGACGCCACCCGGTGGCGGCAGCCTGTTCCGCATCGTGTTCGCGGATCCAGGTCGATGGGAAGAATGAAGATCGCGCGACACGATCGATTATTATTGAACATACGATGTCTGACGCACGCGTACTGATCGTCGACGACGAGCCGGACCTGGTCGAGCTCGTGGCGCTCACGCTGGGTCGCATGGGGCTCTCCTCGATCTCCGCCGGCACACTGCGCGACGCACAGCGCTTGGTGCTGGCAGAGACTTTCGACCTGGTGCTGTGCGACATGCGGCTGCCCGATGGCGATGGTCTGGAGTTGCTCGAATGGCTGCAGGCGCGAAGGCCCGGCCTGCCATGCGCTGTGATCACGGCGCATGGCAATGTCGAAACTGCGGTGCGCGCCCTGAAGCTGGGCGCGTTTGATTTTCTCACCAAACCTCTGGATCTGGGCGCACTACGCCGCATCATCTCTAGTGCGCTGAAACTGGCGGAGCGACCGGGCGGTGGCCTCACCTTCCAGGGACCGCGGCTGCTCGGCAATTCGGCTCCAATGCGGCAGCTACGCGAGATGATTGCGCGCGTGGCGCGCAGCCAGGCGCCGGTGCACATCGCCGGCGAGAGCGGCACGGGCAAGGAGCTGGTGGCGCGGCTGATCCATCTTTCCGGCCCGCGTTCAGACGGGCCTTTCATCGCAGTAAACTGTGGCGCCATTCCGGGCGAGCTGATGGAAAGCGAATTGTTCGGCCACAAGCGCGGCAGCTTCACGGGCGCCGTGGCCGACAAGAAGGGACTGGTGCAGAGCGCCGACGGCGGAACCCTGATTCTCGATGAAGTGGCGGACCTGCCTCTGCACATGCAGGTGAAACTGCTCCGCGTGATCCAGGAGAAAACCGTGCGCCCGGTTGGTGAAAACGAAGAACAGCCCGTCGACATCCGGCTGCTGTCGGCCACGCACAAGAACCTCACGGATCTCGTGGCGCAGGGTCGTTTCCGCGAAGACCTGTTCTATCGCATCAACGTCATCGAGATGCGGGTTCCGGCGCTGCGTGAGCGCGCCGAAGATATTCCGGAACTCGCGGCCCATATCCTGCGGCTGCTGGCACGACGCACCGATGTCGATGAAATCGAAATCACGCCCGACGCACTGCAGCTGCTTCACGATTACACCTTTCCTGGCAATGTGCGCGAACTGGAGAATATCCTCGAGCGCGCATTGACCTTGAGCCTGGATGGCAAGATCCGGGCACAGGACATCCGGCTGCGCAGCATCGTGCGGTCGGAGTCTGAGGAAACTGTCGCTGCCCCGGCAGCACAGCCTGTTGGAATCGCCGCCGCCACGCGCCCGGCTCCGCTGAATGGCGTGGCGTTGGGTTCGCAACTGGAAGGCGTGGAGCGCGACGCCATCGTGCGTGCGCTGGAACAGCATCGCTATAACAAGACTGCCGCGGCGCGGGCATTGGGCATGACCTTTCGTGCTCTGCGCTACCGGATCAAGAAACTCGGCATCGAATAGCGTCAGAAACTGACGCGCTGCGTCACTTCATGACCTGACCTGTCGTCAAGCGGACACGGTATTAGGTCAATTCGCCAAGTGGTGCACAGAAAATTCCCTCAAGATCATTAACTTAGGCACCCAGCAGGCGCTGGCACAGAGCTTGCTTTTACAAGCTCACCGGCATGGTGCCGAGTCGCTACTTTCAGATCCGAAGTCTCTCTAGGAGAACAGTCAAATGATGAAGTCTGCACAGAAGGGTTTCACCCTGATCGAATTGATGATCGTTGTGGCGATCATCGGCATCCTGGCCGCTATTGCCATTCCGGCGTATCAGGATTACATCACCCGCTCGAAGGTCACCGAGCTGGAAACCGCCGCCTCGGCCTGCAAGGCCTCGGTGTCGGAGTACTTCCAGACCAACAACACGGCCCCGACCAACAATAACGAGGCTGGCTGCAGCAGCAACACCTCGAAGTACGTGGCCTCGCTGGCCGTGGGTGCCAATGGCGTGATCACGGTGACGGGCGCGACGGGCTCTGGCAAGTTGCCGGCCAACGCTTCGGGCACCTTCGTCATGACGCCGACCTACGACACCACCGCGGGCACCGTGGAGTGGTCTTGCGTCGGTGGCACGATCCAGAAGAAGTTCGTGCCGGCCAACTGCCGCTAACAGGCAACAGCCTGATGCCCGCAAGGGCGACCAAAGCCCCTCATAACGAGGGGCTTTTTTTAGGAAGTGAAAATGGAGTCAGATCGGACCTCCATATGAGGCTGGACAATCTGCCTGATGGCGCACAGGGAAATCTCTACAATCATTAACTTACGCGCCAAGGCAGGCGGTGGCACAGCATTGCCGTTAACAGGCATTCCGCAAGGGTGCCGAGAGTCGCTAGTAACATTGGAAGTTGCATTTTAGGAGAACAGCCAAATGATGAAGTCTGCACAAAAGGGTTTCACCCTGATCGAATTGATGATCGTCGTGGCGATCATCGGCATCCTGGCCGCCATTGCCATTCCGGCGTATCAGGATTACATCACCCGCTCGAAGGTCACCGAGCTGGAAACCGCCGCCTCGGCCTGCAAGGCCTCGGTGTCGGAGTACTTCCAGACCAACAACGTAGCCCCGACCACGAATGATGAGGCCGGCTGCAGCAGCAACACCTCGAAGTACGTCGCTTCGCTGGACGTGGGCGCCAATGGCGTGATCACGGTGACAGGCGCGACGGGCTCTGGCGCGCTGCCAGCGAATGCTTCGGGCACCTTCGTCATGACGCCGACCTACAACACCACCGCGGGCACCGTGGAATGGTCTTGCGTCGGTGGCACGATCCAGAAGAAGTTCGTGCCGGCCAACTGCCGCTAACAGGCTTAGCCTGGGCCCGCAAGGGTCGAGAGAGGCCCCTCTTCGTGAGGGGCTTTTTTTTGATCGGGGAATTAAGCACCGGTTGGAGCTCATCAACCTCCGCTTCGCGTTGGCATGAATTGCATCTTGGAAACCCCATCCGCCATTCGTTAGGATGGTTGGCCACCGCAGGAGATATTTGTCGCATG
>DATNCK010000084.1:0-15447 GCA_035571575.1 Steroidobacteraceae bacterium
CCGATCTGCTCCCGCAGCGCCTGTCCGCTGGCAGGTGACAGTGCGTCCGCCATTGCCCGGAAGGTCAACGTGAAATCTGCGGTGGCGTCGCGCATGAGTTGCAGCAAGGTGCTGGCCAGTTCGGCGTCCCCATCTTCCGCGGTGGTCAGGCCCATCTTGCGGCGCAATCTGTCCAGGAAGGCGGTGTCGAACTGGGCGATGAATGGTTCGATGATGGCCGTGGCCAGTTCCACTGCACGCTCCGTGTCGGCATCGATCAGCGGCAGCAGAGTCTCGGCCAGTCGCGCCAGATTCCACTGCGCAATGGCCGGCTGATTGCCGAAGCTGTAGCGCCCATGACGGTCGATGGAGCTGAACACGGCACGCGGATCGTAGGGATCCATGAAGGCGCAGGGGCCGAAGTCGATGGTCTCGCCGCTGACGGTCATGTTGTCGGTGTTCATCACGCCATGAATGAAGCCGACACTCATCCAGCCGGCAATGAGTTGCGCCTGCCGCTGCGCTACCGCACCCAGAAAGTCCAGTGCCGGGGCCGGCGATGAGGCCAGCGCGGGGTAGTGGCGTCCGATGCAGTAGCGCAGCAGGGTCTGCACGGCTGCTGTATTGCCGCGCGCCGCGAAATACTGGAATGTCCCTACGCGTACATGGCTTGCAGCCACGCGCGTCAGCACTGCGCCAGGCAGGGCATCTTCACGCAGCACTTTCTCGCCGGTGGACACCACGGCCAGCGAACGCGTGGTCGGAATGCCCAGTGCATGCATGGCTTCACTCACCAGGTATTCACGCAGCATGGGACCCACCGCAGCACGGCCGTCGCCGCCCCGGGACCAATGAGTGCGACCCGAGCCCTTGAGCTGGATGTCGCGCAGCACACCACCGCGATCATGCCGCTCACCCAGCAGAATGGCGCGGCCATCGCCCAGGCTGGGCACGAAATGCGCGTATTGGTGCCCCGCATAGGCCATGGCGATGGGCTGTGCGTCTTCCGGGAGCTTCTGGCCGGAGAACAATTCATGTGCGTGGGGCCGCAGCGCCTCGCCGAGTCGCAGCTCGTCGGCCAGCACATCGTTCCAGATCAGCAACCGGGGATCGGACGGCACGGCGGGTTGCTCCGTCGTATGGAATTCCGGCGGAAGATCGGCGTAGCTGTGGATCAGACCGAGCTGCATGGCAGTATGGTGGCACAATCGGTGCCGGCCATCGGCCCTGGGGGAAATATGCGTCAAGCGGCTGTGTTGCTGTTGATCACCATCGGCGCCTGCGCCACGCGCGCTGCGGAACCGGCCGGCAGCGCGCCTGCTGGCAAGCCGCCGCAAGCAAAAATACTGGCGCCACTGGTGCCAGCCGCGGACCAGCTGGCGCTGCTGAAGAGTGCCGATCCGAAGATCGCCCGCAACAAGAAGCATGTGTTCGATTTCTGGCGAATCGTCTACGAGGGCGGTCACATGGAGCGTGCCGCTGAATTCATGACGCCGGAATACGTGCAGCACAATCCCAATGTGGAATCCGGTCGCGATGCCTTCGTGCGCACCATCGGCGCATCGCGCAAGCCGCGGCCCGTTGAAGCCACCTCGCACTTTCCCATCATTTCACTCATTGCCGAAGGCGATATGGTGGTTGTGATGTGGGCGCGCAAGGTGCGCGATCGGGAAAAGCCCGAGGAGACCTACCAGATGACCTGGTTCGACGTGTTCCGCCTCGATGCCAAAAGCGGGCTGATCGCCGAGCACTGGGATTCGTCCGAGCGATGGGGCAAGGCAGGAAAGCCGCCGGGTGCTGAATTCTTCCCGTGAAGCGTGCGCCGCGGACATCATCCGGCGCGATCTAGCGCGATCGATCTCCGCCGCTCATTCGGCCAGCAGGCGGACTGCGCGCGCGGCCGCCGAGGCACGGTTTTCCACGCCCAGTTTGGTGAACACCTGCTCCAGGTGCTTGTTCACCGTGCGTGGGCTGATAGTGAGAATCTCGCCGATCTCGCGATTGGTCTTGCCGCGCGACAACCATAGCAGCACATCGGCCTCGCGCAGAGTCAGTCCCAGTGCGCTGCGCAAGCGTTCCACGCCTGCGGCCGGCACCTCCTCACTCAGGCGGAACAGCAGTTCGTCCGCACCGATGGGGCTGAGCATGGTGCACTCGACGCGGCGACTGTTGCCGCTGAGCATGCAGCTGGCCTCACGCGTCGCACCCGACCGGCGCACCGCCAGCAGATTGGAAATGACATGGGCGGGCAACGCCAGCTCCTGGTCCTGCTGCGGAGGGCAAACCGCCGAAAGCATTTCCCGCGCCTTGGGCGTGCACCACTTGATCTGTCCGTTGGCATCCACCGCGAACAGGTAGCGGCCCGCCGCATCCAGCGCCGCGCGCTGTCCGCGCGCATTGCGTGCATTGGCCAGGTGTACACGGATGCGTGCCAGCAGCTCCTTCACGACAATGGGCTTGGTGACGTAGTCCACGCCGCCCGCGGCGAAGCCAGATACCACGTGCTCGGTTTCCGACAACCCCGTCATGAATACCACGGGCAGGTGCAGCAGCTCCGGATTCTGCTTCAGTTGCCGACAGGTATCGAAACCATTGACGCCCGGCATCAGCGCGTCGAGCAGCACCAGGTCGGGCGTGATCTGCGACACCAGATGCAGCGCGCTTTCACCATCGGTGGCGATGAGCACGGTGTAGCCCGCGTCATCGAGCATCTCGGTGAGGAAGCCCAGTGAATCGGGCGCATCATCCACCACCAGCACGGTGTCGCGCCCCGTGAACGCCGCTTCAGCCATCAGCACGCAATTCTCCCACTACTTCCATATAACGTTTCATTTCGAAGCTCTCCACCAGGCTGCGCAGGTGGGCCGTGATCGGTTGCGCCGCGGGATCCTCGCTCTCGATGTCGCGCAGCTTGGCGTGAATGCCACGCACGTGGCCGATCTGGCCGAGCTGCCACAGGTCTTCGAGGTGGTGCCGCGCGGCCGCGCCGGCAGGGATGGAGCTGCCAGTATTTTGTTCCGCTGCGCCGCGCTCGTCGTGGCGCCATTCGAGTCCCAGCGAGCGGCGCAAAGTCTCCAGCAACACTGCCACGTCGACCGGCTTGGTGAGAAAACCGTCATGCAGGGACTGGCGGCCGCCCGGCGCGTATTCGTGCGCATTGGCAGAAGCCATGATCACCGGCAGTTCCGACAGAGCGGGACGCTCGCGCAACTGCGTCAGCACCTGCCAGCCGGTGAGATCGGGCATGGAGATATCCAGCAGCACCAAGTCGGGACGGTGCCGGTCCAGAGCCTCCAGTCCCAGGCGCCCGCCAGCCGCGCTGGTGACTTCGAAGCCCAGTGACTCCAGCAGCAAGCGCATCATTTCCACATGCTCGGCGTCATCGTCGATCAGCAGCAGTGAGCGACGCCGGCCGGCATAGCCCGTGATGCGGCCGACGCGCTCGGCGGCTTCGCCATGCATGGCTTCCGACAGGAGCAGTCGCACGAGAAAAGTGGTGCCTCGACCCGGCTCGCTGCGCACGCTGATCTCGCCACCCATGACCTGCGTCAGCAGCTTGGTGATCGTAAGACCCAGGCCGGTGCCGGGTATGCCGCGTTTGGCGGCATCCTGGCCACGTTCGAAAGGCTCGAAGATGCGCTGCTGCTCCTCCACGGGAATGCCCATGCCCGTATCGGCGATTTCGAGCTCGGCCACCTGGTTGCGATAGCGCACCGTCAGCGCTGCGTGGCCGGTGTCGGTGTATTTCACGGCGTTCGACAGCAGGTTGATCAGGATCTGGCGCAGCCGCCTCTGGTCCGTATACACAAAGGTCGGCAGATGCGCCGCGCGCTCGCAGCGAAACTCGATGCCCTTGTTCTGAGCCTGCAGCCGGAACATGTCTTCGAGCTGGTCGAGCAGCTCTGAGAGATGCACCTTGTCGCGCGACAGGCGCAGCACGCCACCCTCTATGCGGGAGATGTCGAGCAGGCCGTCTACCAGGCTGGTCAGATGCTCGGCACTGCGGCGGATCACGCGAACCGCATTGCCTGCCGGCGCGCCGGTGCCGCGCTCGAGCAGTTGCGCGTAACCGTAGATCGAGTTCAGCGGCGTGCGGAATTCGTGACCGAGGCCGACGATGTAGCGCGACTTGGCGAGGTTGGCGGCTTCAGCGACTTCCTTCGCATGCTGGAGAGCGAGATCCGTTTTCTTGTGCGCCTCGATTTCGTCCATCAGCATCGAGGTCTGGAGCGCCGAATCAGACTCGGCGGCGCGGCGACTGTCGTGCGCCAGCACCACCACCCAGGTGACGATGCCCGACAGCAGCAGGAAGCTGAAGAACACCATCCACAGCGTGTCGCCGACGGCTTCGGCCGCATCCGGCGAGCCGGGCGCGATCTGCGCGTGGATCATGTAGAGCAGCATGCCGACGGCCATGTTCACCAGCAGCAGCAGCGAGAAGAAGCGACCGGCGGTGGTGTCGATGAAGCGCACGGCGCGGCCCGGCAGCAGCCAGATGAGCAGCGTGCGCACCTGCTGCGACAGTCGCGCGTGCGGCTTGCACTGGTCGTGGCAGCGCGCATCCAGTGAACAGCACAACGAGCAGATGGATCCGCCGTAGGCCGGGCACAGCGCCATGTCGGCTGATTCGAAGCGATTCTCGCAGACCGTGCAGACCTTTCTCTCGCCTTCCTGGCCCGCGGGCGACTGGCGCGCGATGTAGTAGCGACCTCGCGTGAGGGCCGCGATCAGGGGTGCGGCGGCAAACGAAACGAACAGCGCCACGAACGGCGACAGCACGCGTGCCACCTCCCCGAGCAATCCCACATACGCAAGACTCGAGGTGGCCACCGACAGCGCCAGTGCGCCCACACCCACCGGGTTGATGTCGTAGAGATGCGCGCGCTTGAATTCCAGCCCGCGCGGCGAGAGGCCCAGCGACTTGTTGATCACCAGGTCGGCGGTGATGGCGCCGATCCAGCCCGCTGCGAAATTCGCGTAGATGGCCAGCACACTCTCGATGGTTCGGAACACCCCGATCTCCATCAGCAGCAGCGCCAGCAGCACATTGAACACCAGCCATACCACGCGGCCGGGGTGGCTGTGCGTCACGCGCGAGAAGAAGTTCGACCAGGCGATGGAGCCCGCGTAGGCGTTGGTGACATTGATCTTGAACTGGCAGACGATGACGAATACGCCGGCCGCGACCAGCGCCACCGTGGAGGAGCCGAAGGCCTCCGAGAAAACGACCTGGTACATCGAGGTGGGGTCTTCTGCGCGATCCATCGGAAATCCGCGCGACAGCAGCAAATAGGCCAGAAAGGAGCCCGCCAGCAGCTTCAACCCGCCGAGCAGCACCCAGCCCGGCCCGGTGCCGATCACGGTCAGCCACCATGTGAACCGGTTGCTGTGCTGTTTCACGGGCATGAAACGCAGGTAGTCCACCTGCTCGCCGATCTGCGGCAGCAATGACAGCAGCACCGACGCCGCCGCGCCGACCATCAGCCAGTTCGGGCGCGCGGTGCCGTCAGACCCGTTGAAGGCCGTCCATCCTTCCACGTAGGTCGGGTGTTTCCACACGATGTATGCCAGCGGCACCACCTGCAGGAACAGCCATATGGGCTGGGTCCAGACCTGCACGCGGCTGATCAGGCTGATGCCATACAGCGCGATGGGGATCACCAGCAGTGCGCTGATCAAGTGCCCGACGGCCAGCGGAATGCCGAACAGCATCTGCAGCGCCACCGACATGATGCTGGCCTCGATGGCAAACAGCAGGAAGGTGAACGAAGCGTAGATCAGCGAAGTGATGGTCGAGCCGATGTAACCGAATCCGGCGCCGCGCGTCAGCAGATCGATGTCCACGCCATGGCGCGCGCCATAGACGCTGATCGGCAGGCCGATCAGGAACATCAGCACCGCGAAGACGCCGATGGCGATGGCGGTGTTGTGGAACCCATAGGCGAAGGTGATGGCGCCGCCAATGGCTTCGCAGGCCAGGAAGGCAATAGGGCCGAAGGCCGTATTGCCCACGCGGAAGGCGGACTTGCGCGCGTGCGAAGCCGTGTAACGCAATGCGTAGTCTTCCAGCGTCTCGCTGGCGACCCATTGGTTGTACCGGCGTCGCTCCGGAATGATGCGCTGTCGCGGACTCATGCCACCTCTTGGTGCGCCCCTCTCGGGTTGTCGATTCTAGAGATGCAACCGTTGGGGCCCTGTACGTCATTTGACCCATCCCGGGTACGTCAAACGACGCGTTCCGGACCCCTCTGCGATCACATAGCGTGAACCTATGCACATTCCGGACCCGGCATTGGTTCGGATCACTGCAAGACAAGTACTCCAATACCAATTGCCGCTAGGGAGATCTTCATGGGTCATCAGTCCAAGTCAAAAACCACAAGGCACATCATTGCGGGAGCGGTTGCCGCCCTGTCGGTGGGCGCCATGCCCGCCTACGCAGACATCGAGCTGGGCAAGGGCTTCAGCGTCGAGGGCTTCCTCGACATGTCGGCCTGGAGTCTCAATCCGAAAGGTTCGGGTGGTACCGTCGACTCGGCAGGAATCGATCAGTTCGAGACCGATTTCAAATGGGCCGGTTCCAACGGCGTTTCAGCCCGCGTGGACATCGAGTACGGCGAGAACTTCGAAGGCAGCGGCGACACCACCTTCGTCGAGCAGGCCTACGTGACCAAGGCCTTCACCGATGCGTTCAGCGTGAAGGTCGGCCGCTTCCTCAGCTACACCGGCTGGGAAACGGAAGAACCCACCGGCCTGTTCCAGTACAGCGGCAGCGGCTATGCGCCTTACTTCTACGGCTACTACCAGAACGGCGTGTCGGCCTACTACAAGGGCGGCAAGTTCGACCTGATGGCCTCGGTGGTCACCAGTGATTTCAACCCGCTCGACCGGGATGCCAAGAAGCTCGGATACGAGCTCGGCGCGGCCATCATGCCGGTGGAAGGCCTGACCGCGAAGGCCTTCTACATGAAGGACAAGGACAGCGACACGGACATCGTGAATCTGTGGACGTCGTATTCCGCCAAAGGATTCACCTTCGCCGCCGAGTACAACACTGCCAACTACGCGGCCGGCGCCGACGGCGATGGCTTCCTGCTGATGGGCAACTATGCCTCCGGGCCCTGGGGCATCACGCTGCGCTACGTCGATTTCAAGATCAAGAATGGCGCTGGCGCGACAACTCTGAAGACCAATTCCATCACCCTTTCCCCCAACTACAAGGTCAGCGACAACTGGCTGATCATCGCGGAGGCCAGGAAGGACAACGTGAAGGTTGGTGGCCCGGATACGACCCAGGTCGCGCTCGAAGCGCTGTTCACATTCTGATCACGGAGCACACAATGAAAACAAGGCGTAACTTCATCAAGACCGTCGCAGCCGCGGCGGCCGTGTCGCTGTCGATCGGCAGCGTGGTGCGGGCTGCGGAGCCGGCCACCATCAAGATCGGCGTGCTGCACTCCCTCTCCGGCACCATGGCCATCAGCGAAACCACGCTGAAGGACACGATGCTGATGCTCATCGACGAGCAGAACAAGAAGGGCGGCGTGATGGGCAAGAAGCTCGAAGCCGTGGTCGTCGATCCGAAGTCGGACTGGCCCACTTTCGCGCAGATGGCCGAGCAGCTGCTGGTCAAGGACAAGGTGGCGGTGGTGTTCGGCTGCTGGACCTCCTCGTCGCGCAAGTCGGTGCTGCCGGTGTTCGAGAAGAACAACGGCCTGCTGTTCTACCCGGTGCAGTACGAGGGTGAAGAGTCCTCGAAGAATGTGATCTACACCGGCGCCGCGCCCAACCAGCAGGCGATTCCGGCGGTGGATTACCTGATGAACGAGGTGAAGGTGAAGCGCTGGGTGCTGGAAGGCACCGACTATGTGTACCCGCGCACCACCAACAAGATCCTCGAGGCGTACCTGAAGTCCAAGGGCGTGGCTGCGGCGGACATCATCATCAACTACACGCCGTTCGGCTTCTCCGACTGGACCAGCGAAGTGTCGAAGATCAAGGCCTTCGGTTCGGCCGGCAAGAAGACCGCGGTGGTGTCGACCATCAACGGTGATGCCAACGTGCCTTTCTACAAGGAGCTGGGCAACCAGAAGATCTCGGCCGAGAACATTCCGGTCGTGGCCTTCTCGGTGGGCGAAGAGGAGCTGTCGGGCCTCGATACCAAGCCGCTGGTCGGACACCTGGCCGCCTGGAACTATTTCCAGAGCGTCAAGACGCCGTTGAACACGGAGTGGATCAACAAGTGGCATGCGTTCACCAAGAACCCGAAGCGCACCTTCAATGATCCGATGGAAGCGCATGTGCTGGGCTTCCAGCTGTGGGTCAAGGCGGTGGAGAAGGCCAAGTCGACGTCGACCGATGCCGTGACCGCCGCGCTGGTGGGACTGGAAGTGCCGAACCTGACCGGCATCGGTGCGGCGAAGGTATTGCCGAACCATCACCTGACCAAGCCGGTGCTGATCGGCGAGGTGCGTGCCGATGGACAGTTCGACACGGTGTGGAAGACGCCAACGGCGGTGCCAGGTGATGCCTGGACGGACTTCCTGCCGGGCAGCAAGGATATCGACGCCGACTGGGTGACGCTGAAGTGCGGCAACTACAACAAGGTGACGAAGAAGTGCTCTGGGCAGAACTACTGACCGACAATTGGTAGCGAGCCGCGATCACCTCGGGTGATCGTTTTGTGATCGGTCTGTCCGGCCTCGCGAGGGGCCGGACAGATCTGCAACGACAGGACTGCATGATCAAGAGACTGATTCTTACCGCGCTGCTCGGCCTGCTGACCTTTCCCGCAGCCGTAAAGCAGGCAGTGGCACAGCAAGTCGCCACCGCCGCAGCGCCCACGCCTGTCGCGGTCCAGTCTTTCGATTCCCTGCTTGCGCAGCTGCCGGATGCCGACTTCGCCGCCAAGCGCGAGCTCGTGACAGCGTTGGCTAACGAGGGCAGCCCGGCTGCTCTTACCGTACTTTCGGCCATGCTCGATGGCCGTCTTCTTTACCGGCTGGCCGACAAGGTGGTTGTCGTGTCGGCCAGCGACAGTGATCCGCTCGTCATCTCAGATGCAAAGACGGGCAAGTCCCTGGGGCAGGCGCCCGCCTCGGACTTCGAACATGTGGGCACGAATAATGGATTGCGCAAGGCTCTGCGCGGCGCCATGGCGCAGCTGCAGCTGTCCAGCTCTGACGCGAAGCTGCGGCTTGCTGCCGTCACGGAATTGACCCCGAACCTGGATGAAGAGGCCATCGCGCTGCTGCGCGCGCACTTCACCACGGAGAAAGACTCCACCGTCCGCAAGGCCATGAGCAATGCGCTGGCGATCGCCGACCTCGGAAGCACCGATGCCAAGCTGCGCCTGGCCGCCATTGAAAGCCTGCGCGACAGCCTCAACAACGAAATCTTCGCGCGCCTCAATGCGATGGCGGGCTCGGGCGAAGATGCCACCCAGGCCGACCCCGATCCGGCCGTGCGCGGCGCCGCTGCCACCGTCGTGCTGCACATGCAGCACTGGCGCAGCTTCTATTCCAGCATCGAGACGCTGCTCTTCGGCCTGAGCCTCGGATCGGTGCTGGTGCTGGCCGGCATCGGTCTGGCAGTGACTTTCGGTGTCATGGGCGTGATCAACATGGCGCATGGCGAGCTGATGATGCTCGGCGCCTACACCGTGTACGTAGTGCAGCAGCTGATGCCGAACCACATCGGCGCATCGATCTTCGTCTCGATACCCGCTGCCTTCCTGGTCGCAGGCCTGTTCGGTGTGCTGATCGAGCGCGGCATCGTGCGCTTTCTCTATGGTCGGCCGCTCGAAACCCTGCTTGCGACTTTCGGTGTGAGCCTGCTGCTGCAGCAGCTGGTGCGCGATGTGTTCAGTCCCAACAACCGGCCGGTGGAGACGCCGCAGTGGATGGCCGGATCGCTGCAGATCAACGATGTGCTTGCCATCACCTACAGTCGCCTCTACATCATCCTGTTCACACTGGCGGTGTTTGCGCTGTTGCTCGCAGTACTGAAGCGCACGCGGCTGGGGCTCGAGGTGCGTGCCGTCTCGCAGAACCGCGGCATGGCCAAGGCCATGGGCATACGCACCGAGTGGGTGGATGCGATGACTTTCGGGCTCGGCTCCGGCATTGCGGGCGTGGCGGGCGTGGCGCTCAGCCAGCTCACCAATGTAGGCCCCAATCTTGGTCAGTCGTACATCGTCGATTCCTTCATGGTGGTCGTGTTCGGCGGTGTGGGCAGTTTGTGGGGTACGTTGACTGCGGGTACTTCCCTCGGCGTTGCCAGCAAATTGCTGGAGCCCGGAGTGGGAGCCGTGCTCGCGAAGATCCTGGTGCTGGTGTTCCTGATCATCTTCATCCAGCGGCGGCCGCGGGGCCTGTTCCCGCAGAAGGGACGTGCTGCCGAGGGCTAAGCCTCCCGTTATGCAAACGTCAACTTACCTATACGCGGCGCAGGGCTGATCACATGGGAATCACAAGCCAACTCAGTGCGCTGCTGAAGACCGACCGTGGCGGGCGCGTGTTCCTGGCCATCCTGTTTGCTGTGGCCGTGATCATGCCCGTGCTGCACCTGGTGGTCCCGGAGAGTTCGGCACTGCATCTGTCCTCGTACTGGATGACGCTGGTGGGCAAGTACATGGCCTACGCCATGCTCGCACTGGCCGTGGATCTGGTCTGGGGCTTCTGCGGCATCCTGAGTCTGGGCCATGCGGCGTTCTTTGCGCTCGGCGGCTATGCCATGGGCATGTACCTGATGCGCCAGATCGGTCCGCGCGGGGTTTACGGCGATCCGGTGCTGCCGGACTTCATGGTGTTCCTCAACTGGAAGGAGCTGCCCTGGTTCTGGCATGGCTTCGACATGTTCTGGCTGGCGATGAGCATGGTGCTGATCGTGCCGGCGCTGCTGGCGCTGGCCTTCGGCTGGTTCGCCTTCCGTTCGCGCGTGACCGGCGTCTATCTGTCGATCATCACGCAGGCCATGACCTATGCGCTGATGCTGGCCTTCTTCCGCAACGATATGGGATTCGGCGGCAACAACGGTTTCACGGACTTCAAGGATCTGCTCGGCTTCGACCTGCACAAGCGCAGCGTGCAGACCTCGCTGTTCGTCTGCACAGCCGTGTTCCTGGCGCTGTCGTATGTGGCCTGTCGCTACGTCGTGACCTCGCGCGCCGGCCGCGTAGTGGCAGCGGTGCGCGACGCTGAGAGCCGCACGCGCTTCATCGGCTACCGCGTTGAGAACTACAAGCTCTGGGTGTTCGTGTTCTCCGCGATCATCGCGGGCATCGCCGGCGCGCTCTACGTGCCGCAGGTGGGCATCATCAATCCCAGTGAATTCTCGCCGATCAATTCGATCGAGGTGGTGATCTGGGTGGCCATCGGCGGACGTGGCACGCTGTACGGCGCGATTGCCGGTGCGGTGCTGGTCAATTATGCCAAGACCTCATTCTCCACCGCGCTGCCCAGCGCGTGGCTGTACTTCCTCGGTGCGCTGTTCGTGCTGACCACGCTGTTCCTGCCGCGGGGATTCATCGGTCTGGGTCAGCAGTGGCGCGAACGCAAGGTTTCCGCGGGCCGCGCGGTGGCAGCCAAGGCATGAACGCGCACGCGCAGAAATTCTTCAACCGGCTGTCCGGACGCTCGGCCAGCGCCAATCCGCCGCGACCTGTCGTACGCAGGGGGCCGGTGGTCGAGGGCAGTCATGTCGAGGCTGGCCCTGATGAGTCGCACGGGGTCATCCTCTACCTCGAGGACATCACCGTCAGCTTCGATGGCTTCCGGGCACTGAATGCGCTGACGCTGTACGTCGAAGCCGGCGAGCTGCTGTGCATCATCGGTCCGAACGGCGCCGGCAAGACCACGATGATGGATGTCATCACCGGCAAGACGCGTCCCGATGCAGGATCCGCATGGTTCGGACAGAGCATCGACCTGCTGTCGCTGCACGAACCGGAGATCGCGCAGGCCGGCATCGGCCGGAAGTTCCAGAAGCCCACGGTGTTCGAGCATCACACGGTGCTCGAGAACCTGGAGCTGGCCCTGGCCGATGACAAGGCCGTCTGGTACACGCTGTTCGCCCGCCTCACCGGTGCGCAGCGCGATCGTATCGATGAGGTGCTGCAGATCATCGGCCTGCAGGATCAGGCCGCCGTACGCGCCGGCGTGCTGTCACATGGCCAGAAGCAGTGGCTGGAGATCGGCATGCTGCTGATGCAGAGCCCGCGCCTGCTGCTGGTGGATGAGCCCGTCGCAGGCATGACGCCGCAGGAGGTCGAGAAGACCGCCGAACTGCTGGTGTCCCTGGCCGGCGAGCATTCCGTGGTCGTGGTGGAACACGACATGGAGTTCGTGCGTTCGATCGCGCGGCGCGTCATCGTGCTGCACCAGGGCAGCGTGCTGGCCGAAGGCAGCATGGATGAAGTCCAGGCCAACCGGAAAGTGGTCGAAGTGTATCTGGGGCCTGAACAGGCCCAGGGCGAATGATGCTGTCCCTCACCAACGTCAACCAGTTCTACGGCGGCAGCCACATTCTCTGGGATGTGTCGATGACGGTGCCGCGCGGCTCCTGCACGGTGCTGATGGGCCGTAACGGCATGGGCAAGACCACGCTGCTCCGCTGCATCATGGGTCTGACGCCGGTGGCCTCTGGTACGGTGGCCTGGGACGGCACGGACCTGATCGGCCGACCGGCCTCCGATCGCGCGCGGCTGCGCGTGGGTTATGTGCCGCAGGGTCGGGAGATCTTCTCGCAGCTTACGGTCGAGGAAAACCTGCGCACCGGGCTGGGCGCGCGCCACGACGGCGCGACGAAAGTGCCGGAACACATCTACGAGATGTTTCCGGTGCTGCGCGACATGGCGCACCGGCGCGGCGGCGATCTTTCCGGCGGCCAGCAGCAACAGCTGGCCATCGGCCGTGCCCTGGTCACCGACCCCACGTTACTCGTGCTGGATGAGCCCACCGAAGGCATCCAGCCGAACATCGTGCGCGAGATCGGCGATGTCATCACGCGTCTGAACCGCGAGAAGGGACTGACCGTGCTGCTGGTGGAACAGAAGCTGCCCTTCGCGCGACGTGTCGCCACCGAGCTGCGACTCCTCGACAAGGGAAGATTGGTAGTATCCGGTGCCATCGATGCGCTCACCGACGAGGTCGTGAAGCAGCATCTGACGGTTTGACAACGGGGAGATCGGCATGAGCACTTCGCGTGGCGTATTGAGAGTGGGTGTCGGCGGGCCCGTGGGTTCCGGCAAGACGGCCCTGGTGGATCGTCTGTGCAAGAACATGCGCGATGCCTTCAACATCGCCGTAGTCACCAATGACATCTACACCCGCGAAGACGCGGACTTCCTGATCCGCAGCGAAGCACTCACGCCCGACCGCATCCGCGGCGTCGAGACCGGCGGCTGTCCGCATACGGCGATCCGCGAGGATGCATCGATGAATCTCGCCGCCATCGATGAGCTCATGCAATGCTTCGCCGACCTTGATCTGATCATCGTCGAGAGTGGTGGCGACAACCTGGCCGCCACTTTCAGCCCGGAACTCTCCGATCTCACGCTGTATGTGATCGATGTATCCGCCGGCGACAAGATCCCGCGCAAGGGCGGACCCGGCATCATCCGTTCGGATCTGTTGATAATAAATAAAACCGACCTGGCGCCGCATGTGGGCGCCTCGCTGGAGGTGATGGACCGCGATGCGCGCAAGATGCGCGGCGACCGGCCCTTCGTGTTCACCAATCTGAAGACCGGCGCCGGACTGTCCTCGGTCATCGACTTCATCGTGCACAAGGGCATGCTGCAGTCCCGGGCGACACGCAGTGTTGCGTGAGCGATCCTGCCGTAGCCGACCATGCCGGCTGGCAGGCGCGCCTGCGGCTAAGGCTGCGCGCCCGCGGCGGCCGCACAGTGCTGGCAGAGCGATGGCACGAAGGTCCGCTGGTGGTGCAGCGGCCTTTCTATCCCGAAGGTCCCGTCTGCCATCTGTATCTGGTGCATCCGCCCGGTGGCGTAGCGGGGGGCGACCGGCTGATGCTGCAGGTGCAGGCAGAGCCGGGCTCGCAGGGCGTGATCACCACCCCCGCGGCAACCAAGATCTATCGCAGCTTCGGCGCGCGCCAGGCCTCCGTCGAACAAGCGCTGCAGGTGCAGGACGCGATGCTCGAATGGCTGCCGCAGGAAACCATCGTGTTCCGCGGCGCGCGCGCGCGGTTGAGCACGAGGGTGAAACTCAGCGGCCAGGCGCGTTTCATCGGCTGGGAGGTGCTGTGTCTCGGTCGACCGGCCTGCGACGAGCAGTTCGGCAGCGGCAGTGTGAGCCAGGACTTCGAGCTCTGGCGGGAGGATCGGCCTCTGCTCATCGACCGGCTGCGATTGCAGGGCGGCGATACCGCGCTGGACGCGCAGTGGGGGCTGGGCGGCGCGCCCGTACTGGGCACGATGCTGGCCTATCCCGCCACCGCGACCCTGTTGCAGCAGGCGCGAGCAACCTGCCAGAGCGAGGATACGACCGCCACCTTGGTGGACGGTGTGCTGCTGCTCCGTCTGCGCGCAAACAATGCGGAGCAGGTGCGGCAGGAATTCGAGCGGATCTGGCGTGTGCTGCGGCCCTCATTGTGCGGACTGGCAGCGCTCGCGCCGCGGATCTGGGCCACGTGATGGAATCCCCATGGAGCTGACGCCGCGCGAAAAGGACAAACTGCTGATCTTCACCGCCGCACTGCTGGCAGAACGTCGGCGCGCGCGCGGCCTGAAGCTCAACTATCCGGAGGCGATCGCCTACATCAGCGCCGCCATCATGGAAGGCGCGCGCGACGGCCGGTCCGTGGCCGAACTGATGAGTCATGGCACCACGCTGCTCACACGCGATGACGTGATGGACGGCATCCCGGAGCTGATTCCGGAGATCCAGATCGAAGCCACCTTTCCCGACGGCACCAAGCTGGTCACCGTCCACCATCCCATTCCCTAAAGAGGAGCGCGCGTGATTCCCGGTGAGTTGCTGGCGGAGCCAGGAGAAATCGAAATCAACGCCGGCCGGCCGACGATCACGCTGGTCGTGGGCAACACCGGCGATCGACCCATCCAGGTGGGCTCGCACTACCACTTCTTCGAAACCAACGACGCGTTGCGCTTCGATCGCGCCGCCGCGCGGGGCTGCCGGTTGAACATTCCCGCGGGCACTGCCGTGCGCTTCGAGCCCGGCCAGACGCGCACTGTGGAGCTTGTCGCGTATGCAGGCGAGCGCAAGGTCTACGGCTTCCAGGCCAAAGTGAGCGGACTGTTGTGACCCGCATGGATCGTCGCGCCTACGCGGAGATGTTCGGACCCACCACCGGCGACCGGCTGCGCCTGGCCGATACCGATCTCATCATCGAGATCGAGAAGGACCACACCCTCTACGGTGAGGAGGTGAAGTTCGGTGGCGGCAAGGTGATCCGCGACGGCATGGGCCAGAGCCAGCGCACGCG
>DATNCK010000085.1:0-10030 GCA_035571575.1 Steroidobacteraceae bacterium
AAGAAGTCTCCCGGTCGCAGGGCAGCTTCACAGCGATCGCGCGCTTCGTGCGCGAGATCAAGACCGCAGGTCCATCGATCACTGTGATCCGCACCTCCACAGGTTCGGCGGGCAGCGTTGCGGTGGCCATCGACCGCGCCAACTGGCCGGAGATCGTCGGCTCGATTCAGGGCGATGACACCATCTTCATCGCCACGCAGGACGGCGAGGCGCAACAGCGTCTCATCGACCACCTGCATTCCGTTTTCCGCATTTAAGAAGAAAACCATGTCGCAGAGTTCAAGCCCGGGCACCAAGCCCATCTGTTTGGCCTATTCCGGCGGTCTCGACACCTCCTTCCTGGTGCCGTGGATTGCCGAAAACACGGGTCGCCCCATCATCACGGTCACCGTCGACACCGGCGGCATCGATGCGGCCGGTGCGAAAACGCTGGCAGAGCGCTCGAAGGCGCTGGGTGCCATCGCGCATCATCAAATCGACGCACGCTCGGATTACTTCGAGCAGGTGCTGCGTTTCCTGATCATGGGCAATGTCCGGCGCGGCAATCTCTACCCGCTGTGCGTGGGCGCCGAACGCGTGATGCAGGCGCAGACCATGGCGCGCGCCGCGCGGGAGCTGGGCTCGGACATGATTGCGCACGGCTGCACAGCCGCCGGCAATGACCAGGTGCGCTTCGAAGTGGCGCTGCGCACGCTGGCGCCGGATCTGGGCATCTTTGCGCCCGTGCGCGACAAGGCCTTCAAGCGGCAGGAAGAGCTGGACTATCTCGTCGAGCGCAAACTGCCGGTTCCGCCGCATGGCGCCGCGTACTCTATTAATAGAGGCCTGTGGGGCGTGACGATTGGCGGAACCGAGACGCTGACTTCCAAGGGCAGCATTCCGGAATCCGCGTGGGTGCTGTCGAAGGATGCCTTCGACAAGCCGGCGCCTCCACAGAAGCTCACCGTTCGTTTCGAGAAGGGCCGTCCTGTCGGACTCGATGGCAAGAGCATGACGCCGGTGGAAGTGATCGAAGCCCTCGAACCCATCGGCGCGAAGTTCGGCATCGGCCGAGGCATTCACCTGGGCGACACGATTATCGGAACCAAGGGTCGCGTGGCCTTCGAAGCGCCTTCGGCCGACATACTGCTCAATGCGCATCGCGAACTGGAAAAGCTGGTGATGACGCCGCGGCAGCAGCGCATCAAGGAACTGGTGGCCGGTCCCTATGGCGATCTGGTGCACGAAGGCCAACTGCTCGATCCGGTGTGCCGCGACATCGAAGCGCTGCTGCTGTCCTCGCAGGAACGGGTGACCGGTGATGTGCACCTGCTGCTTCGCACGGGCTCCTGCTTTGTCGAAGGCGTGGAGTCCGCGTACTCGATGATGAAGGCCTCCAAGGGTGCCTATGGCGAAGCCGTCGGCGAATGGACGCCGCAGGACGCACTGGGTTTCTCGAAGATCGTTGCTCTCACCGGCATGTTCCACGCTCGCGCCGGTGACCTCGCCAAGAGCGCTGCGTCAAGTTCAAGCAATGCGGCTTCTACTGCCGCCGCAAAGGGAAAGTAAAGCGATGGCCATGCGAACGGTGGTGGTGGACAAGATCGGCTCGGTGACGCAGGCGCTGAACCTGAAGCACGATCTGCGCGTGTCGGATGAGATTCCCGCCGAGGAAGGCGTGGTGCTGGTCGTCGAGATCCTCACCAACAAGTCCACCTACAACACGCTGGAGCTCACCAGCGGACGCATGGCCAAGGTGTCGCGCGGCGATGTGGTTGTCGGCGCGCTCGGTCCGCGGCGCGCGCTGTTCGGCTACTCGGGCCATGTGCCCAAGAGCGTGAAAGCCGGCGACATCATCCAGATGCTGAACATCGGTGGTGTGCTGGGCATCTGCGACTCGGTGAATCCGGACAAGGGCAAGCCCTTCGACTGCAAGGTGATTGGCGTGGTGCTGCAGTTCCCCTTCCTGGGCGAACGCATCGGCGTGCCGGCGCGCGTGGGATCGCGCAAGCTCGACTACGACGCCACGCTCGAAACCAATGGTGTGCCGGTGGTGGCGCTGGCCGGCACCTGCATGGAAGCCGGCAAGACGGCCGCGGCCTGCGCGATTGTGGCGCGCATGCGGCATCGGGGCCTGGTCGTGGATGTGTTCAAGGCCACGGGCGTTTCGCTGCGGCGTGACATCCTGGCAATGGAAGATTCCGGCGCACGCAACAGCATGATCTTCACGGATCTGGGCGTGGTGACCACCACGGAGAAGAACGGACCGGCGCTGACGCGCTCCATGCTCACCGAACTTTCCGCGCGCAAGCCGGATGTGATCGTGTTCGAGCTGGGCGATGGACTCATCGGCACCTATGGCGTGGCCGCGATTCTCGAATGCGAGGACATCCGCAAGGCGTTCACCAGCGTGGTGCTGTCGGCGAATGATCCGGTGGCGGCCTGGGGTGGCGTAAAGCTGCTGCGCGAGCGCTTCCATATCGAGCCTGCCGCGGTCACGGGTCCCTCGACCGACAACAGCGTCGGCGTGGATATCATCGAGGAGCAGATGAAGGTGCGCGCTTTCAATGCCATCACCAACGGCGCCGCGCTGGGCGATCACCTGATCGAGCACCTGGGCCTGTCGGCGAAGTTCCCGGCAGCGGCGGCGAATTGAGATGACGCATCAGGTTCCCACCATCGTGCTGGGCGGCACCGGCTATGTGGCCGGCGAGCTGCTGCGCCTGATCGCGGGTCATCCCCAGCTGAGGCTGGCCGGCATCCTGTCGGACAGCCAGCCGGGCGAACTGGTGGCGAAGTCGTTCAGTCATCTGGCGTCCGCGTATCCGGACACCAAATTCTCTTCCATCGAAGAGATTGAGCAGCTGGTAGCGACGCTGCCCGTGAGTGCGGTGTTCTCCGCCGCGCCCCACGGCGCGTCCGCGCAGCTCATCGACCGGCTGCTGACCAAGGCCGAGGCGGCCGGCACCAGGCCGCGCGTGGTGGATATCTCCGCCGACTACCGCTTCGCCACCAACGAAGGCTACGCCGCCGTCTACAAGCACGAGCATGGCGCACCGGCGCGGCTGAAGCAGTTCACCTGCGCGGTGCCGGAACATCTGGCCAGCGCACCAACGCCGCATGTGGCGCACCCGGGCTGCTTTGCCACGGCCATCCTGCTGGCCTCGGTGCCGCTGCTGAAACTGGGCATTGCCACACCCATGCTGTTCGTCAGCGGCGTGACCGGCAGCACCGGCTCGGGCCGCAAGCCCGTGGAAGGCACGCACCACCCGCTGCGGCACAGCGATCTATACAGCTACAACGCGCTGGCGCATCGGCATGCACCGGAGGTCACAGCCCTCGCCAAGGCTGCCAGCGGCATGGACGCGCACTTTGCGTTCGTGCCACACAGTGGGCCTTTCGCGCGCGGCATTCATGTCACCGTGCAGGCACAGCTGGCGCAGCCGCTCAGTGCTGCCGAGATCCTCGAACAGTTCAAGGGCTTCTACCGCTACGCGCCCTTCGTCAGCGTGAGCGCCACGGCGCCTCGCATCAAGGACGTCGCCGGCAGCAACTACGCGCGCCTCTCCGTGGCCAGCGATGGCAGGACCGTCGCGGTGATGAGCGTGCTCGACAATCTCAACAAGGGCGCTGCCGGTGGCGCGGTTCAATGGATGAACCGGCTGCTGTCGCTGCCTGAAACCGCCGGCCTCACCGCGCCGGCGGCCGGTTGGACATGAGGGATCTATGAACGCACATGCATCAAGCCTTGAGACCTCCCATGCCGCGCACGATCCGCTCGCGCCGGTGTTCGCGCAGTACCCACTGCCGGTGGTCCGCGGTGAAGGCGTGTGGCTGTACACGGCCGATGGCCGCCGCGTGCTCGATCTGTACGGCGGTCATGCCGTGGCCGCGCTGGGCTATGGCCATCCCGCCTGGACGAAGGCGTTGGCCGAGCAGGCCCGCACCATGAACTTCCAGAGCAATGCCGTGCCCATGGATGTGCGCACGCGCGCCGCCAACAAGCTCATCGCCTTCTCGAAGCTGCCGGTGCAGAGCGTGTTCCTCGTGAACAGCGGCGCCGAGGCCAATGAGAACGCGCTGAAGATGGCGTTCACGATGAATGCCGGTCGTACCGAAGTGGTCGCACTCGAACAAAGCTTCCACGGCCGCACCGCCGCCGCCGGCGCGCTCACCTGGGGCGCCGCGAAGAAGTGGTATGGCTTCCCGCGCACGCCCTTCGATGTGAAGTTCATCGCGCGGCGCGACATCGCCGCGTTGGCGCAGATCACAGAGAAGACCGCCGCTGTGCTTGTCGAGCCCATCCAGGGCGTGGGCGGAGCCTTCGACCTGGGCGCCGACTATCTCAAAGCCCTGCGCAAGCGCTGCGATGAAACCGGCACCGTGCTCATCTTCGACGAAGTGCAGTGCGGCTTCGGCCGTTGCGGCGAGCCCTTCGCGGCGAACCTCTACGGCGTGCTGCCCGACATGATCACCACAGCCAAGGCCCTGGGCAACGGCTTCCCCTGCTCGGCGCTGCTGATGATGAAGAAAGCAGCCGACGCGGTGAAGATGGATGCACTGGGCACCACCTTTGGCGGCGGCCCGATGGCCGATGCGGCCATCGAAGCAACCATCGAAGCCATCGAAAGCGACGACCTGCTCGCCAACGTACGGCGCGTCTCCGCCTACATCCGCAAGACCTGCATCGTTGGTCCCGTCACCGGGCACCAGGGCGCGGGCTTCCTCACCGGCCTGATCTGCAAGGTGCCCGCCGCGCCGCTGCAGAAGGCGTTGATGAACGAACACAACATCCTCGCCGGCACCAGCGGCGATCCGAATGTGCTGCGGCTGCTGCCGCCCTTCATCCTCAAGGAAGCCGAGGTGGATCTGCTCGCGGCCGCGCTGAAGAAGCTGGGCTAACGAGACAATTCAGGGAACCGAAGAACAACAATCATGAAACGCTTCATCGATCTGGCGGAACTCGACCCCGTAGCCGTGCGCGACCTCATTGGACTCGCGCAGCGACTCGAGGCCAGCCCGCGTCCGCAGGCATTGGCCGGCAAGGTGCTGGGCCTGCTGTTCATGAACCCCAGCTTGCGCACGCTGGCCTCGTTCCAGGCAGGCATGGCGAAGCTGGGCGGCAGCTCGTTCGTCATCACCCCTGGCGCCGGCACCTGGCTGCTCGAAACCCGCAACGGCGTAGCGATGGATGGCGACAGGGCCGAGCACATCAAGGAAGGCATCCCCGTACTGGCCTCGTATTCCGACGTGCTCGGCATCCGCGCCTTCGCCGAAGGCGTGAACCTCGATAACGACCTCAACGAAGTCGTCTTCAAGCAGATCGCGGCGCTCGTGGACAAGCCGCTGATCAACATGGAATCGGCCATGAACCATCCCTGCCAGGCGCTGGCGGACTGGAAGACCATGGACGAGCTGGATGTGCCCAACAACGGCAAGTTCGTGTTGTCCTGGGTGAACCATCCGCGCGCGCTGCCGCTGGCGGTGCCCGCCTCAGCCATGACCATGGCCGCACAGCGCGGCATGGAAGTGGTGGTGGCGCGGCCCGAGGGCTACGAGATTCCGCAGGCGCTGGCGGACAAGGCACGCAAGCTGGCCAAGGCCAGCGGCGGCTCGTTCACCGAAACCACCGACCGCGCGGCGGCCATGAAGGGCGCGCATGTGCTCTATGCCAAGGAGTGGGGTTCAACGATGCACTACGGCGACACCAAGGGCGACGCCGCGCTGCGCGCGAATCTCAAAGACTGGAGCGTCAACGAATCCTGGTTCGCGGCATCCCAGCCGAGCTGCCACTTCATGCACTGCCTGCCGGTGCGCCGCAACGTGGCCGTCGCCGACGCCGTTCTCGATGGCCCACGCAGCGTGGTGCTGCGCGAGGCCTACAATCGCATGCCGGCGCAGATGGCCGTGCTGCATCGCCTGCTTGCTTCCTGATCGCACCTTCACGAGGTTAAAGACACCCGCACATGATCATGCACAGCCCCGAAAAGTCTGCCGTCATCCGCGCGCTGCGCAGCGCCGCGCCGTACATCCGCATGTACAAGGGCAAGACCTTCGTCGTGAAGGCCGGCGGCGCAGTGTTCGGCGACGCAGTCGCCACCAAGGCGCTGATCGAGCAGCTCGCCATCCTTCATTACCTCGGCATCAAGGTGGTGATGGTGCATGGCGGCGGGCCGCAGCTCACGCAGGTGACCGAAGCCATGGGCGTGCCCACGCGCATGGTGCAGGGCCGGCGCGTCACCGACGAGAAGGCCATCGACACCACATCCATGGTGCTCAACGGCCTGATCAACACCAAGTTGCTGGCGATCTGCCGCGAACTGGAGATCGACGCGGTCGGCGTATCGGGCGTAGATGCCGGCCTGGTGAAGGCTCACCGCCGCGCGCCGGTGAAGGTGGAAGGCGAGATGGTGGATTACGGCCTCGTGGGCGACATCGATCTGGTAGACCAGTCGGTGCTGATGAAGCTGCTCGACAATGGCCTGATGCCGGTGGTGAGCCCGCTCTCCGCCGATGACAAGGGCACGCTGCTGAACATCAACGCCGACACCGTCGCCGCCGCCATCGGCGCCGCATTGGGCGCGGAGAAGCTCATCTTGTGCACCGGCGCACCGGGCATCCTGGAGAACGTGGCCGATCCGGGCTCGGTGATCTCGTACACCGACATCAAGGGCCTGGAGCGCCTGAAGCAGAGCGGCGCCATCAAGGACGGCATGCTGCCCAAGGCCAAGGCGATCGAAGAGGCCATCCGCGGTGGCGTGCGCCGCGTGCATGTGATTTCCTATGACGCGCCGGACAGCATCCTCACCGAGGTGTTCACCAACGAAGGCATGGGCACGCTGATCGTCAACGACATCAACGCGCTGACGGCAGCCGAGCAGCAGAGTGGCAAGTCTTAAGGACATCATGTCGCGCCTGTGGGACAAGGGCACGCCTCTCGATGAACGCGTACTGCAGTTCACCGCCGGCGAAGACCACCAACTCGACGAGCGCCTGGTGCGCTATGACGTGATCGCCTCCATCGCGCATGCGCGCATGCTGTCGACGCGCGGACTGATCACCGCGGAGGATTTCAAGGCCATCGAGAACGGCCTGCTCGACATCAGCGAAGCGCACATGAAGGGCGAGTGGAAGATCACGCTCGAGGATGAAGACGGCCAGACCGCGCTCGAGAAGCGCCTCACGCTGAAGATCGGCGCCACCGGCGGACGGGTGCACCTGGGACGTTCGCGCAATGACCAGGTGCTGACCGCGCTGCGGCTGTACTTGAAGGATGCCGCGACACAGCTCGCCGAAGGCGTCGAGAAGGTGGTCGCGGCACTCGACAAAGTGGTGGATAAACAAGGCGGCATCGCCCTGCCCGGCTACACCCACATGCAGCAAGGCATGCCCAGCTCCGTGAAGCTGTGGGCCGGCGGCTATGCCAATGAACTGCGCGATGACGCAGCCGGCCTGCGCGCCACGCTGCGCCGCATCGATAAGAGCCCGCTGGGCTCCGCTGCCGGCTACGGCGCGCCCGCGCTGAAGCTGGACCGCGAGCAGACGGCCAAGGAGATGGGCTTCGCCAGCGTGCAAGTGCCCGTGACCTCGGTGCAGCTCTCGCGCGGCAAGGCCGAGAGTCAGCTGCTGTTCGAGATCGCGCTGACCATGCAGGACCTCGGCCGTTGCGCCTCCGACCTGATGCTCTTCTACACGCAGGAGTTCGGGTTCGTGAAGCTGCCGGATGCGTTCACCACCGGCTCATCCATCATGCCGCAGAAGCGCAATCCGGATGTGTTCGAGCTGGTGCGCGGGCGGACGGCTACGGCGCATGCCTGCCTCAATGAGGCGCTGGGGATCTTTGCGAAGCTGCCTTCGGGGTATCAGCGGGATCTGCAGTTGCTGAAGTTTCCGTTGTTCCGGGGCATCGACATCTGCACGCAGACGTTGGACATCATGGCGGCGGCGTTGGCGGAGGTGGTGTTTGATGAGGCAGCGATCAATGCGAAGGTGAATCCGGGGATTCATGCGGCGGATCAGGCGTATGAGATCGCATTGAAGGAAGGGATACCGTTCAGAGAGGCCCACAAGCGCGTCGCCGAAAGTCTCAAGAATTCCTGACGTGGCGAGTCAAGCGTCCGCGTCAGTCCAGCTCACCCTGCACACCACCGCCGGCATGTGGTTCGCATTGAAGAAGGTGAGCCAGCGGCGCTGGTTGTCCTGCAGCCGATCGCCCGGCGCCTTCACTTCGATCATCCGGTAGCGCCGCTCTTCAGGCCAAAGCTGGAGCAGGTCGGGCAGCCCTGCGGTGTTGTCGGTCAGGTTCTCGAGCATGCGTCCGAAGCAGCGCTTGAGATGCTCTGCCGGAATGCAGCGCAGCGCGTGCGCCAGCAACTGGGGCTTGAGCTTTCTCCACCGGACGAACTGCGTCCAGATGCCGACCTTGGCGCGGTAGTTCCGACGGATCACCGCCTCGTACTCTCCGGAATCGAAAAGCCCCAGCAGACCGTCAAACAGTTCTCTGCGGCGTTCGCGAAACTCGGCCGTATGCAGGTCGGCCGGTCCCGACTGGTAGGCGTGAAAGAACGCACCGGGCAAGGGTGCGTACAGCGCTTCCCAGCACCACAGCCCAAACAGCGACGTGAGCAGGCCGTTCCCCACGTAAAACACGGGCGCGTCTTCTGTGGACAACGCGGTGGCCACGACGCGCTCGATGCGCTCATCTGTGGGCTCCGGCAGCCGGAGCTCCAGCGTGTCTGAAGGTTTGCCGAGCCGATGCGGCACGATCCTTCTGTCCAGACACCGTGTCATCCGGATCAGCACACGATCCAGCACGAGCCTGCGCTTCCGTGCACGCATCAGGCGATATGGCGAGCGCATCGGCGCGCGCGGCTTCATATCGCCCCAACCGCTCCTGCAGGCGCACCGCTCTCACCTGCCCTTCGGTGCAGCCCGTGCCTTGATAGTGCTGGATCGCCAGATCCGGCTCATCCTCGGTCTCCAGGCATTCGCCCAGCGGAAGGTGCAGCCGGGTGAACCGATCGCGCAGCCAGCTGCAGGCGGTGTCGGGGCGATGGGCGGCCGTGCAGATGGCTACGGCGGATTCGCCACCCTTCAGGCGAGCCCGACACTCGTTGAGCCGATAGAAATGCTCGATCTCCTCGCGGCTCTGGAATCCGCGCGAGCGAGCGTCGAGTGGCACGTGCTCGTAGCGCACCGCGCCCAGGTCGGTCAGCACGAACTCCGTCCAGTCCTGGTGGTCGTTGCCGAAGAACAGCCATTGCAGGCGCCGGATCGAGCCCTCCACCGTCAGCCGGATGAATCGATCCTTAAGAGCACCATGCCAACGGGACAGGCACCGGGATTCGATGATTGGGTTCTCGATGGGGAGGAAGAGCTGGTCCCGCGTGGATTCAACGGACCGGGCACGGGAGGACGCGGTACCCAGTATCCATCGCGGCTCGGCCTTGTTGAGGACCTCGGGCAGCGCCGCGGCCTCCACCTCGGGATCCAGCTCGATGAGTCCCTGCCAGGCCAGCATGTTGATGGCCTGCGCGATGTCCGGAATTTCGGGGTAGCGCAGGGTCGTGCGGCGGAAGAAGGGCCCCTTGCGCATGGCCAGGCGCGTAAGGAGGCACTGCGGGGCTTCTGGAAGACGCAGGAAGCACCGGATGAACTGCGACTCTTCCGGGCTCATCAGATCGGCGTAGCGGTCGCGCAGTGACTCCATCGCCACCCGGAAGTTGTGAAGGTAGTACAACTGGCGCAGCGGTGCGCGCTCGATGGCGGGGCTTTCCGATGCCTGGATGGTCGGAGCGGGGTCGTCGAAGAGTGGGAGCGAATAGGCGTCCATCGGTGCGGACGCCGATCCTAGTACGTTTTTTCCGCGAACCGAAAAGGCGCTCGCCGCCAGCCCCGAGGGCTTGATTTGCAAGGGAAAGCCGCCATCACAGCCCTGACTGTCGTGGAAGGGCCCCGGAGATTCGCGCTATCCTGTCCAGTCTGGTTTCGGGGTTATTTGCATAAGTTCGGGGGTTGGTCATGAGCAAGCCGAATCGGTCACTCGTGCTTT
>DATNCK010000086.1:0-5144 GCA_035571575.1 Steroidobacteraceae bacterium
CGCACCCACTACAACGGTCTGTGGCATGCGCTGCTGGGCTTCGTCTATTTCTACCCGCTGTTCATGTCGTGGCTGTGGATGCTGGGTTCACTGCTGTTCCGGCTGCGCCACGAGGGCGGCACCGCGCCCGGTGCGCTGCCGCCGGTGGCGCCCGGCAATGTGCGCATCACGCCGCCGGTGAGCGTGCTGATTCCCTGCTACAACGAGGGACAAAATGCGGAAGAAACGCTGACCCACGCACTGGCACTTGATTACCCGGACTTCGAGGTGATCGCGATCAACGACGGCAGCCGCGACAACACCGGCGAGGTGCTGGATCGCGTGGCCGCCCAGCAGCCGCGGCTGCGCGTGGTGCACCTGGCGCAGAACCAGGGCAAGGCGATGGCGCTGGCGGCCGGTGCGCTGCTGGCGCGGCACGACATCCTGGTGTGCATCGACGGCGATGCGCTGCTGGATCGCAGGGCCGCGCACTGGCTGGTGCGGCACTTCGTGGAAGACCCGCTGGTGGCCGCCGTTACCGGCAACCCGCGCGTGCGCAACCGCTCGACGCTGCTGGGGCGCGTACAGGTGGGCGAGTTCTCCGCGATCATCGGCATGATCAAGCGCGCGCAGCAGACTTTCGGCCGCTTGTTCACCGTGTCGGGAGTGATCACCGCATTCCGCCGCCAGGCGGTGCACCAGGTGGGCTACTGGAGCCCCGACATGCTCACCGAGGACATCGACATCACCTGGAAGCTGCAACGTGCAGGGTGGAAGGTTCGCTTCGAGCCCAATTCGCTGGTCTGGATCCTCATGCCGGAGACACTGGGCGGCCTGTGGAAGCAGCGACTGCGCTGGGCCAAGGGCGGCGCGCAGGTGCTGCGCAAGAACTTCGACGTGCTGTGGCATCCACGCGAGCGCTTCATGTGGCCGCTGCTGCTGGAGATGTGCGCCAGCGTGTTCTGGTCCTATCTGATGCTGGCCAGCGCGGTGCTGTGGCTGTTCGACGTGCTGGTGCCGGCGGTGTCCTTTCCCACGCTGGGATCGCCGCTGGTGCCCTACGGTCCGGGATTGCTGCTGGGGGCAACCTGTCTGCTGCAATTCGCACTGAGCAAGTGGCTGGACAGTCGTTACGAGGTGGGTCTGGGCCGCAACTACTACTGGATGATCTGGTATCCCGCGGTGTTCTGGATCATCAACCTGGCAACGACGGTGGTGGCCTACCCCAAGATATTCTTCGGGCCCCCCAGTCAGCGTGCGCGCTGGATCAGTCCGGACCGCGGGATGCGCCCCCGATAATGTCGAAAAACAGCGACAAAACGGCGTATTACGAGTAATTCACTTGCTCGGGAGCGGCCGCTCTATAGAATTCGCGGCCGTGTACTCTCGCCCCATAATCAATATTCGCCGCCAGCTGCGCTGGCAGCAGCGGCTGTTCTCCGACGCCGGCACCCTGGCGCTGTGGAGCACCTGGCTGTGGTTATGTCGTCCGGCCGTGCTGGGCGCCGCTGGCATGATGGGCGTGGCCTTCGGCATGAAGCGGCCTGCACGAGGCACTCTGGCCGCCAATGCACTGCCTTCCTTCGAAGAGATGGCGTTGCTGCTGATCGGGGTTTCCGCGTTGCTCTTGCTGTGGAATCGTCTGTCACGCGTGCCCGCGGTGCGACCGCGCGTCAATCAGTTGCCAGATTTCGAGCATCACTTCGGTCTTTCAGGCCAGCTGATCACTGCTGCGCGCGACAGCCGCAGCTGCACGGTGCATCACGACGAGCAGGGCCGGATCATCGCCATTGAATCCGCCGCGCCCGCGCGCGATCCGCGTCCGGCCGACGACCCGCCTTTCAGCGCCGCAGCCTGACAACGCCGCCGGGCAGGCAATTCTCTAGAGCAGCACGGCAGCTATCAGCAGAACGCCGACTGCAACGAGATAAATGATTCCATACAGGATCGCGATAGTCAGGGTCCGCAAGACATTGCGAATCCAGCCGCCGCCGTAAACCGTACGCAGCCCAATCACCGTGTAGCAGGCGCTATACGACATCCACGTGAAATCACCCACTGCGTCGGCAGCAGGCCAAGGCAGCAGGTCGATCAGGTTATCCACGGTGAAAGCCGCGGAAAACGCCGCGTTGGCGTGCAGCGCGAAGTAGAGATATTCGGGGTAGTTATGCGTGGCGCCACGGCGTGCCTTGCGCGTCACCAGCATGGCCAGCCACGCCCATATGGGCGTCAGAAACAGGTTCGCACGCGGCAGCCAGTCGTGGATGGCATGCCCTATGCGGTCACCGACCTCCTGCTTTGAAAGGTTGCCGGTGATCCGCTTGCTGACGGACAACTTGCCGAAGTTCATCTCATCATTCTTGCCAGCGGGTGACTCCGCGGTCTGTCGCGTCGATGTGCGGGGCGCTGTAGTCTGCTGATTGCCCGGATGCCAAAGCGGCAGCGCGGAAGTGGCTACGGAGATGATGCTGAAAATCAGGCACAGGCGCAGCGGAGCCAGGAAGCGGGCCTTGTGACCAGCGCAGTATTCGACTGTGATCCGCCCCGGCCTGGAAAGCAGCAGCCATATCGAGCGCCAGATGCGGCCGTCGACATGCAGAGTCTCATGCAGAAACTCATGCAACAGGTCGTGGAAGGTGGGATTCGGGGCCGAGGCCTTCTGACCGCAGGCTGAGCAGTACGGCCCTGCGAGGGCCGTCTGGCAGTTCAGGCATTCAGCAGAAACCGGCGCGTGCGACATCCCTGGCCCCTCCCTTGGCGGCCACATGGTAGCGCGAAGTACACTAGCGGGATGATTCCGGTCCTCATCGTCGGGGGTGGTGCGGCAGGAACCATGCTGCACCTGGAACTGGCGCGGCGTGGGGTGGCGGCGCGGTCCATCGACCGGCTGTCAGCGCCGGCTGCCACTTCGCGTGCCGTCACCCTGCATGCGCGTACTGCCGAGATCATGGAGCGCATCGACCAGCGGTTGATCGACCGCTACATGGCGCGCGCACTGCCCAGCAAGGGCTATGTGCTGCACTTCGTCGATGATACCGGGCGGCGCAGCGAAGTTCGCCCGGGGCTCGACTTCACCACGCTGGATTGCCACTACCCCCGGCTCTACATCCACGGCCAGCACGAGACTGAGCAGGTGCTGCGCGATTTCCTGCGCACGGAATACGGGCGGGGCAGCGATTGGAGCGTCGAGCTCATCGATGTGGAGCACATGGAGGGTGGTGTGCGGGCCACTGTGCAGCGGCCGGGCGGCGCCGCGGAGCAGATTGAAGCGCGCTATCTCGTGGCCTGCGACGGTGCCAACTCACGCGTGCGCCGCAAGCTGCAGCTGGTGCAGGATGAGAGCGACTACAAGGGTTCGGTGATGCAGAACCTGGACGTGTTCCTGCAGAACTTTCCGGATACCGATGAGTACGTGCACTACTGCGCCGGTCGCGATCATTTCGTGATGATCGTGAAGCTGCCCGGTGGCTATCATCGCCTGCTGCTGAGCGATCGCGGCGAGGCCGCCGCAGCGGATGTGACGCCGGAACAGGGGTTCATGCGCGTGATCGACCAGCACTTCGACGGCGTGAGCCTGGGCGAGGTTGTATGGCATTCCAAATGGGAAAGCCGCAATCGGCTGGCCCACGCCTACCGCGATCGCAACGTGTTCCTGGCCGGTGACTCGGCGCATGTGCATTCCACCTCGGGCGGGCAGGGCATGAACTGCTGCCTGCAGGATGCCTGGAACCTGGGCTGGAAGCTGGCCATGGTGCTGCGAGGCGAGGCCGATGAGTCGCTGCTCGACACCTACGAAGCGGAACGCAAGCCCATCGCCGAGCAGGTGATCTGGGCCGCTTCGGCACTGCACGAGATATTCATGGGCCATGGAAAGAGCATTGCCGAGCGCACCAGGCGGATGAGCGATCCGCAGTTTCTCGATGCCGTGGTGGGTCGCTGCTCCGGCATTTCCTATACCTATCGCGACTATGTCGAGCAGCCACAGGGTATCGATCTGCCGGGCGGTCCGCAGATCGGTGATCGCGCACCGGATGCCGATCTGGGTGATGGCACTTCGCTGTTCGCATTGACACGACACACGGGCTTCACGCTGCTGGGCATTGCCGGCGCCGACGGTGTTTCTGGCGCGCTCGTGGGAAGGCTCAATGACGTGCAGAGCCGCTTCGCTGGCGTGCTGCGCGCCTTCGTGCTGCCGCCGGGTCCAGACCTGGCTGCGCGTTATGGCAGTGGCGCGGAAGATCGACTGTACCTGATCCGCCCGGATGGCTATGTCGGCTTCCGCTGCCGCGCTGCCGATTCGGCGCGACTCATCGAACACCTGCGCAGATGGCTGCGATCATGAACGACCTGCATGTAAGAGCCGTCTATTTCGTCAGCGACGCCGTGCGCGCGCTGGATCACTACACCAGGGATCTGGGCTTCACCCTGGACTGGACCTACGAGGAACAGGGTCGCGCATTCGTTTTTCAGGTCAGCCTGTACAACTTTCAGCTCATCCTGAATCAGGCTGAGGAAAACACCCGCTCACGAGTCGGTCAGGGCCGCATCTTCATGGGTCTGAACGAGGAACAGCTGGATGTGATGTGCCGCCACATCCACGCGCATCGGATTGCCACCCGCGTGACCTGGTGGGGCAGGCAGACCCTGCAGGTATCCGACCAGGACGGCAACGATTTCTATTTCTGGCTGCCAAACCAAGGGCAGAACTGGGAAGAGGAGCTGGCGCGACCTCGGGCCTGATTGGCGCGCGGTCTGTTCACGGTAGCGCGCACTTGCCTGAAGACGCACCGGCCTCGATTTGTCGCTGCGTGTCCGCCACTTCTTCCTTCAGCCGGCCGTCCAGCTTTGTTGCATCGATCTGCGATAGCTGCTGTTTTGCTTCGGTTGTGCAACCCAGTTCGAACAGAGTCATCGCGAGATTGTTGCGCGCCGCGGCCTGCGTGCCATCAACGTTGAGCGCGGCGCGATAGTCGGTGGCCGCTGCAGGCCGATCACCCTGGCGGTAGCTGGCGTTCCCGCGACCCATCCAGCCCACGGTCTCCTCCGGCCATTGGCGGACCGCTGCATCAAACGCCAGCCAGGAATCCCTGGGCTGCGCCACACCTTCGAAAGCTGCAGCCGCCTGCAGGTAGCGCTGCTTGTCAGCGCGGACCGGCAACTCTCCC
>DATNCK010000087.1:0-7514 GCA_035571575.1 Steroidobacteraceae bacterium
CTGGCCAAGGACATGGGCTCGGCCGCGGTCATGTTCTCTTTCGGACTCCTCGGCCTGACCTGGCTGCTGGTGTTGTTCTTCTAGGAAGTGATGATGAATGTATTACTGCGGCGGCTATCTGCTGGCCTGATTCTCTGCCTGCCGCTGCTCGCGGCGGCGCAGTCCCCGGCGCTGGTGCCCCGTCCGCCAGATGTGTCGCAGCAGCCTCCCGGGCAGCAGCCTGGGCAGCCAGCTGAAGCTGAGCTGGCGCCGCCGCGCCGCGAAGACGCCACCTGGCGCGCCACGCTCGAGCGCATCGCGCAGAGCGTGGTGGCCATCAAGATCGATTCCACACGCGCCTTCGACACGGAATGGAATACCTCGGCGCAGGCCACGGGGTTCGTGGTCGATGCCGAGCGCGGCCTCATCCTCACCAATCGTCATGTGGTTACGCCAGGTCCCGTTACGGCCGAGGCGACCTTCCTCAATCGCGAGGAAGTGCAGCTGTATCCGGTGTATCGCGATCCGGTGCATGACTTCGGCCTGTATCGCTACGATCCCTCGAAGCTGCGCTTCATCAAGCCCAAGAGCCTGCCGCTGTTTCCGGAGGGCGCGCAGATCGGTCGCGAGATCCGCGTGATCGGCAACAACGCTGGCGAGCAGCTCTCCATCCTGGCCGGAACCATCGCCCGCCTGGATCGCGAAGCGCCTTCTTACGGCGTGGGCCGCTACAACGACTTCAACACCTTCTATCTGCAGGCCGCTTCCGGAACCTCGGGTGGCTCTTCGGGCTCACCGGTGGTGGACATCGAAGGCCGCGTGGTGGCACTCAATGCCGGTGGCGCCACGGGCAATGCCTCCAGTTTCTATCTGCCGCTGAGCCGGGTGAAGCGCGCCGTGCAGTTGATAGCGGCCGGCAAGCCGGTATCGCGAGGCACGCTGCAGACCACCTTCAGCTTCACTCCCTACGATGAACTGCGCCGGCTCGGACTCACAGCCGAAACCGAAACCTCGATGCGCAAGAGCTTCCCTGACAACACCGGCATGCTGGTGGTCGATCAGATCCAGCCTGGGTCGCCCGCCTTTGGCGCCTTGCAGACCGGCGACATCGTCACCAGCATCGATGGAAAAACCATCGTGGCCTTCGAACCGCTGGAGGATCTGCTCGACAGCTCCATCGGCAAGCGGCTCACCATGAAGATCCAGCGTGGCACGGTGTCGCGCAACGTGGACCTCGAGGTCGGCGATCTGGATGCGATCACACCGGCCAGCTATCTGGAATTTGGCGATGCGGTGGTGCACGACCTGTCGTACCAGCAGGCGCGGCATTTCAATCTGCCGATCAAGGGCGTGTATGTCGCCAATCCTGGCTACAGCATGGCTGCGGCCGGCGTGCCGCGCGGTGCGCTGATCACCGCGGTGAACAGCCAGCCGGTGAACAACCTCGCGGACTTCCGCGCCCAGCTGGCGAAGCTGGGCGATGGCGACCGCACCTCGGTGAGGTTCACCACCATCGATGACCCCAATGGCACGCAGCTGCGCTCCGTGCGCATCGATCGCCGCTGGTTTCCGGCGCGCAGCTGTCATCGCGACGACAGCAGCGGTCTGTGGCCCTGTGAAAAACTCGAGGCTGGTCCGCCGTCGAAGCCCGTCACGGGCGGTAGCACCGCGTTGCCGGTGGTCCGCGACAAGCTGGTGGCGAAGCTGGCGCCCTCGCTGGTGCATGTCACCTTCGACATGCCCTTTGCCATCGCCGGCATCAGCGAGCGCAACTATCACGGCACGGGCCTGCTGGTGGATGCAGAGCGTGGTCTCGTGGTCATCGACCGCAACACCGTGCCGGTTTCGCTGGGCGATGTGCGACTGACCTTCGGCGGCGCGCTGGAGATCCCCGGCAAGGTGGAATTCGTGCACCCGCTGCACAATCTTGCCGTGGTGTCGTACGACCCGCAGTTGCTGGGCACGACGCCCATGCGCAGCGCCAAGTTCAATCCGCTGCCGCTGCAGAATGGCCAGACGGTTACCGTGATCGGCATGGATGGCGATGGCGAGCTGAAGTCGCGCACCACGCAGGTGGCCTCGGTGGATCCGCTGGACATGCCGCTGTCGCGCACCATGCAGTTCCGCGACAGCAACCTGGAAGCCGCCCAGCTGCTGAACCCGCCGACGGAATTCGACGGCGTGCTGGTCGATGCCACTGGCGCCGTGCGCGCGATGTGGTCCAGCTTCGTGATCGACACCGGCCGCGAACCCGTGCAGAGCAATCGCGGTGTGTCCATCGACCTGGTGGCCGAGATGCTGGATCACGTGCGCAGCGGCAAGCCCCTGCATACCCTGGATGTCGAGATGGCCACGCAGCCGCTGACCGATGCGCGCCGTCTGGGGCTTTCCGATGTCTGGCTGCAACGTTTGGAGCGCAAAAACCCGGAATCGCGCCGTGTGCTCGGCGTTTCCCGGATCACGGGAGGTGCGCCCGCGGCGAAACTGCTGCAGCAGGGGGATCTGCTGCTGGCCATCGATGGCGCCACCGTGACCAGCTATCGCGATGTCGAGCGCGCCGTGGTCGATCAGCAGGAAGTGGCCGTCACGGTGTGGCGCGGCGCCGGTGAGCGCACGATCAATGTGCCCACCACGGCGCTGTCCGGCGTCGATGTGGATCGGGTGGTGGAATGGGCCGGCGCCACGCTGCATGCCCCGCACCGGGCCATGAGCGCGCAGCGGGGCACGGTGCCGGAAGGCGTATATGTGGCCTTTTTCGCCTATGGTTCCCCCGCCACGCGTTATCGCCTGTTTCCGGGCCGTCGCATTGTCGAGGTGGATGGCCAGCCCACACCCGATCTGGATGCCTTTCTGAAGGTGGTGGCGGGGCGACCCGACCGTTCCTCGCTGCGTCTGCGTACGCTGACCTGGAACAATGTGCCGGAAGTGATCACGCTGAAGCTGGATCGCCAGTACTGGCCCACCTCGGAGATCCTGCGCACGGCGCAGGGCTGGGATCGCAAGGCGCTGGAATAGCGGCACGCCTCACGTTCCTGCCTGAGTCCTACCCAGCCCGGCGGGGCCGCACTGGTAGAATGTGCGGATGGTTAAAACAGTCCGCGCTTCCCAGGCCGAACTCGAGGCCGCCGTCGATGCCCTGCGCGACGGTGAGCTGGTCGCATTTCCCACCGAAACCGTCTATGGCCTGGGCGCGAATGCCTCGAATCCTGCCGCAGTGCGCAAGGTTTTCGAGCTTAAGGATCGTCCGCCTTCCCATCCCGTGATCGTGCACCTCGATCAGGCCAAGTACCTGAAGCGCTGGGTGCGCGAGCTGACGCCCGAGGCCGAGAAGCTGGCGGCAACGTTCTGGCCGGGTCCCCTGACCCTGGTGCTGCCGCGCAGCGACACCGTGCACGATGTGGTGACCGGGGGGCAGGACACCGTGGCCATCCGCATCCCTTCCCATCCCATGGCGCGCCAGCTGCTCGATGCCTTCGGCGGCGGCATTGCCGCGCCCTCGGCCAATCGTTACGGCCGGTTGAGCGCCACGCGCGCGGAACATGTGCAGGATGAGTTTGGCGACGCCGTGAAAATTGTGCTCGACGGTGGTGAATGCCAGCTCGGCCTCGAATCCACCATCGTCAGCTGTGTGGACGGCGTGGTGCGGTTGCTGCGGCCCGGAGCAGTAACGCTGAGCCAGCTGCGCCAGGCCGTGGGCGAGGTACAGATCGGTGGTGACAAGGCCGTGCCGCGCGTGCCGGGCAGTGCGGCCGCGCACTATGCGCCAGCCACGGCGCTGACCATCGTGCCCGGCGGCGAGATCGACGCCCTGGCAGAATCGCTGTCAGAGGGCGGCCAGCGTATTGCCGTGCTGGCACAGCGGCTGCCGCTGAAGACCTACCAGTTCGTCACCTGGATCAATGCCGGCAAACGTGCCGAGGCCTTCGGTCACGATCTTTACGCCAATCTGCGCACCCTGGACAAGGCAGGCTGTGCCCGCATCCTGGTGCAGGAAGTGCCGGGCGATGAGCGCTGGGATGCGATCCGCGACCGTCTGGCGCGGGCCTCCGTCGGGGCCGGTTCCGACAGCGGCAGTTACGGTGCACTCGGGACGGGTGTATTGCCTTGAAGCGCCGCTATATCGATCCGTTTGCGCCCGCCGAGGTGCAGCGGCTGGTCGACACCTTTGGTTCGCCGCTGCTGGTCATCGACTGCGAGCGCGTGCGCGCGCAGTACCGCAAGCTCGCCAAGGCGCTGCCCGGCGTGGATCTGCACTATGCGTTGAAGCCGCTGCCGCACGAGGCGGTGGTGCGCACCATCGACGCGCTGGGCGGTTACATGGATCTGGCCACCACCGGCGAGGTGCAGCTGGTGTCGCGGCTGGGCATCGATCCGGCGCGCTGCATCCACACGCATCCGATCAAGCGCGACAAGGACATCCGCAACGCGCTGTTCGCCGGCGTGAAGATCTTCGTGGCCGACAATCCCGACGAGGTGCGCAAGTTCCGCCACCATCGCCGCGATGCCGAACTGCTGCTGCGCGTGTCGTTCCGCAGCCCCGGTGCGGTCAGCGATCTGTCGCGCAAATTCGGCTGCGATCCGCAGACCGCGCTGGAACTGGCGCGGCTGGCGGCGAAGCTGGGCATCCGGTTGCGTGGCTTTTCCTTCCATGTGGGTTCGCAGGCGCGCGATGCACTGAAGCATGTGGAGGCCATCGAGGCCTGCGTGCAGCTCATCAAGGTGGCGCGGCGCGAGAAACTCGGCGCCTTCGACATCCTGGACATCGGCGGTGGTTTCCCCATCGACTACGCGCAGCGCGTGCCGGACATCGGCCGATTCTGCGCACCCATCCGCAAGGCGCTGGCGGGTGTGCCCTCCAACGTGCGCGTGATCGCCGAGCCCGGTCGATTCATTGCCGGCCCTTGCGCCATCGGCGTGGCCAGCGTGATGGGCCGCGCCGAGCGTGAGGGCCTGTGGTGGTACTACCTGGACGACGGACTCTATGGCTCGTTCAATGGCCAGCTCTTCGACCATGCCCAGTACCCGATTGAAACGCTGAAGAAGAGCGACGACCAGAAACCCTCGGTGCTGGCCGGACCCACCTGCGACAGCATCGATGTGATCGCCGAGAACATCCTGTTGCCCAAGCTGAAAGTGGGCGATGTGGTGATCGGTCGCGCCATGGGTGCTTACACCTGGGCATCGGCCAGCGAGTTCAATTTCTTCCCGCGTGCGACGGTGGTGTCCGTGAACGAAACTGCAGGCGACACGGGCAAGGTGGAGCCCTAGCGATGGTGATGGACAACAAGTTCTGGGTGATCCTGCTGGTGGGCGTGGCGGCGTTCTCCGCGCTGCGCATCGTGGCGCAGTGGCGCGGGCTGTCGCGCAAGAAGCGCACCATCGACTGGGATGAGCAGTTCATCCAGAACCTGCGCAAGGCGGGCGTCAACACCTTCGAGGATCACCTCGTCGATTTCTTCTTCACACTGCCCAACCGTGCCGCCTGTGAACAGATCGCATTCCTGCTCCGGCCGGATGGCTACACGCTCGATATCAAGGAAAGCGCCGAGGTGGGTGCATACAGCCTGCATGCGCAGCGGCGCATGCGCCTGATCATCTCGGAGATGCAGGCCATTACTGCGCGGTTCAGTCAGCTGGCTGAACAACACGGTGGCAAATACGACAATTGGGCCGTCGCAAAACGTTGACGGGTCCTGAAGTCCGGGATAGTCGTCGACCGCGTGCCCATGCTCTAGACTGTCGTCATGCAACTCGTCGGCCGACGCAGTTCCCTGTTCACGCGGATGCCCCTGATCTTCGCCGCCGAGCTGGGCGTGGAGTTCGAGTTCGTGCCCGTACCGGACATGACCCGCGTCGAGGCGGCGTACTACGCCGGCAACCCGGCACTGAAGCTGCCCATCCTGCGGCTGAATGGCATGGAGTTGTTCGGTGCACTGAACATCTGCCGTGCCATTCACGAGCGCAGTACTTCGCAGAAGCTGATCATCTGGCCGGAGCAGCTGGCGGATACGCTGTCGCGCAATGCGCAGGAGCTGGTGTGGCACTGCATGAGTGCGCAGGTGCAGATCATCATGGGCACGGTGATCAATCAGCTGCCCGCGACGGACGGGTTCTTTGCGAAAACGCGCGCCGGCCTCGCAGGCGGATTGCAGTGGCTGGATGCACGGGTCGGTGATTGCGTCGCGGCGTTGCCGCCGCGGGCCTTGAGCGCCTTCGAGGTGTCGCTATTCTGCCTGGTGGAGCACATCGCATTCCGGCCCACGCTGCCACTGGAGCCTTATCCGGCGTTGCGCAGATTTGCGGCGGCCTGGGGCGCGCGCGAGTCGGCGCGCCGTACCGCCTATGCCTTCGACCAGTGACTTGGACTAGCGTTTTTCGGTCTGCCGTCGCACGGCTTCGGCTGCGGCCTTGATGGCCTCGGCATCACCCAGATAGCGACTGCCCGTGGGCTTGAGTGCGGCGTCCAGTTCGTACAGCAGCGGCACGCCGGTGGGAATATTCAGTTCGACAATTTCGCTCTCGGGCACGTTGTCGAGCATCTTGACCATGGCCCTGAGACTGTTGCCATGCGCGGCGATCAGCACATTGCGGCCCGCGCGCAGCTTGGGCGCGATCTCCTCGCTCCATAACGGCAATACGCGGGCGAGTGTGTCTTTCAGCGATTCGGTGGCCGGCAGCAGCAGGGGATCCAGACCCGCGTAGCGCGGGTCATGCTTCGGATGGCGCGGATCGGTTTCCGGCAGGGGCGGCGGCGGAATGTCGTAGCTGCGGCGCCAGATCTTCACCTGTGCCTCGCCATGTTTCTCCACGGTCTGGGCCTTGTCGAGACCCTGCAGCGCGCCGTAGTGGCGCTCGTTCAGTCTCCAGCTGTTCTCCACCGGCAACCACATGCGGTCCATCTCATCCAGTGCAATCCACAGGGTGCGGATGGCGCGCTTCAACAGAGATGTATAGGCGTAATCGAAGCGGATGCCGGTGGCCTTCAACTCGCGACCCGCCTGTCGCGCTTCCTCGCGGCCCTGGTCGGACAGGTCTACATCCGTCCAGCCGGTGAACAGATTGGCCACATTCCACACGCTCTGGCCATGGCGCAGCAGGACGAGTTTGCCGGACATCAGAACACTCCCAGGAAGATCAGGCGGGCTTCTGCAGGTCTTCGATCACTGCACCGAGAAAACGCACGGCTTCGCCGCCGGTGACACAGCGATGATCGAAAGTAAGCGACAGGGGAATGCGCCGGTGCGCTTCAATGCGTCCGTCGACCGCCACGACATCGCGCGAGATGCGGCCGGCGCCAAGGATGGCCACGGCAGGCGGCACCACCACGGGCGTGGCATAGCGGCCCGCCATGACGCCGAAATTCGACAGCATGAAGGTAAAATCGCGCAGGTCGGAGGGAGGAAGAGTGCGGTCGCGCGCCCCGGCCTTCAATCGGTTCACCTCGGCACGCAGCTGGGCCGCATCGCGGTTGCCCACGTCGCGGATCACCGGCACCAGCAGGCCATCGGGCGTATCGACGGCGATGCCTACCTGGA
>DATNCK010000088.1:0-4369 GCA_035571575.1 Steroidobacteraceae bacterium
GTGTTCAACGCAGGCGTGACCCCCGAACAGCTGGACCGCCTCACCAAACTGCATGGCCCGGTGCTGCTGATCAACGGCCACGAACGCGACTTCATGTGGAAGCCGTCGCAGGCCACCTTTGCCGCCATCAACAACCTGCCCGTGTTCTATGGCGCGCGGCACGGCGCCGGCCACACGGCCACCGCGTATCATCCGGGCGGTGGCGAGTTCGCGAATGTGGCGACGAACTGGGTGCTGTGGCAGTTCAAGCACGACAACAAGGCCGCCAAGATGTTCGTCGGCAAGAACTGCGGGCTGTGCACCAATCCCAACTGGGATGCGGAGTCCAAGCGGCTGAAGTAAGAGGACGCAGGCGAAGCGTTATGAGGAACCGCAACTTCCCTGGCCTGGTGCTGGCACTGGGCGCGGCTGCTGCCGCGCTCGCCGCCGATAACAGCAACGCGCCGCCAGCCGTCGCGCCAGCCACCGCCATGCCAGGCGCCACTGCTTCCACGGCCATCACGCCATCGCCGGCATTCACGCCGGCACAACTCACCGCTCCGCCCACCACCAGCTGGCCCACCAATGGCGGCAGCCTCTTCAACCAGCGCTATTCACCGCTGAAGCAGCTGAACCGCGACAACGTCAAAGAGCTGAAAGCCGTCTGGCGCGCTTCGCTCAAGGGCTCGGGGCTCGATCCGAAGAACTCCGGCCAGGCGCAGATGCTGGAGTACGAAGGCGTGCTCTACGTCGTCACCGGCATGGACGATGTGTTCGCCATCAGAGTCGATACCGGCGCTGTGCTGTGGGATTACAAGGCCAACCTCGATCCCAGGAATGTCTTCGTCTGCTGCGGCTGGGCTGCGCGCGGCGTGGGCATGGGCGATGGCCGCATCTACATCGGGCAGCTCGACAACAAGGTGGTCGCGCTCGACCAGAAAACCGGCAAGGTGCTGTGGATCACGCAGAGCCAGACCAAGGAGGATGGCGGTTACTCCATCACCATGGCGCCGCTGTACTACGACGGCATGGTCATCATCGGCCACTCGGGTGGCGAGCAGGGCATCCGCGGCCGAGTGAAGGCGCTGGATGCGCGCACGGGCAGGGAGATCTGGCGCTGGTACACCATTCCCGCGCCGGGCGAGCCGGGCAGTGAGACCTGGCCGAAGAACAGCGATGTCTGGAAGTACGGCGGCGGCGCGGTGTGGAGCACGCCGGCGGTGGATCCCGCGCTGGGGCTCATCTATTTCCCGGTTGCGAACCCCGCGCCCGATCTCAACGGCCATGTGCGCGAGGGCGACAATCTCTTCACCTCATCCATCGTTGCGCTCGAGGTAAAGACCGGCAAGTACCGCTGGCATTACCAGCACACGCATCACGACATCTGGGATTACGGCGGCGCGAATCCCGTGGTGCTGTTTGATGTGAACATCCAGGGCAAGCCACGCAAGGGTCTGTCGCACGCCCCCAAGTCAGGCTATGTGTACATTCTCGATCGCGTCACCGGCAAACCGCTGGTGGGAATCAGAGAGACGCGCGTTCCGCAGAATGCTTCACAGAAGACATCTCCTACGCAGCCCATCCCAGTCGGCGACGATGTCATGCCGCACTTCATGGATGCAGCCATCGAAGGCTACGACCTGGTGAATGACGGCCGCACCTTCACGCCCTTCGATGAAACACCGGTGCCGTACAAACAGCTTGCAGGCATCAACTGGCCACCCATGTCGTACGACGTGGAAGATCACCTGCTCTATGTGTGTGCCAATGACAGTGTGGGCGTAGTACGTCGTGGCGGTGAAGACTTCACGCCGCCGGAGGAACGAGGCAAGGCGTTCACCGGTGGCTCGTGGGGCTCGGTGAACGTGCCACGTCGCGGCATCGTCGCGGCGCTCGATGTGACCACGCAGAAGATCAAGTGGCGGCGCCAATGGGCCGAACCCTGCAATTCAGGTTCGGTGAATACCGCAGGTGGCCTGCTGTTCGTGGGTCGGCGCGATGGCCGCATCCAGGCGCTGGACAAGCGCAACGGCGGTTCACTGTGGGAATGGCAGCTCGATGCGCCCATCAGTGCGCCAGTCACCGTCTTCGAACACCGCGGCGAACAGATGGTTGCCGTGTATGCCGCCGGTGGCTACTACAGCGGTTCACTCCGCGGTGACGGCGTATGGCTGTTGTCACGCAAGGGAACGATGCAGCCGGCCAAGGCATTGGTCGAGACCACGCCTGCGGCGCGCACGGTTGTCGCCGACACCACCGGTGGCAGGGCGGATGAAGGCGCCAAGGTTTATCAGCGCATCTGCGAACCTTGTCACGGTGCCACGGGCAAGGGCGGGCATGCCGAGGGCGCGATCCTTCCCGACAATGTCACGGCGCAGACGGCGATGACCACGGCCATGACGGGCAAGAAGGACATGCCTTCCTTTGAGAAGGTGCTGAGTCAGCAGGAATTGAAAGATGTCGCCGCGTATGTGGCAAAGCTGCTGGCCAAGTAGCCGATGAGCAAGTTCCGTGCGGCGCGAGTGATCGCCATGCTGGCCGCATCGATGCTGGCCTGGATGAGTGCAGACGCGGCAGCGCCGCCTGAATCACCAAAGGCCGCGCCGCCCGCGCGCGCCGTGGCCATCACCATCGACGATCTGCCACGCGGCGGGGACAAGGGTCCGTACGACCTGGCTTCGCTGCAGTCCATGACCGCCAAACTGCTGAAGCCTTTCGCCGAGCAGCACATCCCCGTCATCGGCTTCGTGAATGCAGGCCGCTACCCCGATGACGAGCCCGGGCTGCGCAAGCTGCTGAACCAGTGGCTGGATGCCGGCGCGCAGCTGGGCAATCACTCCTACTCGCATCCCGATATCAACAATGTGCCGCTGGCGCAGTACACCGCCGACATTACGCGCGGTGAGGAGCCCCTGCGAAGTGTGCTGAATGCGCGCGGCATGAAGCTCACCTACTACCGTCATCCCTACCTGCATGTCGGTTCAACGCCCGAGGACAAGCAGGGTCTCGCGAGCTTCCTGAGCGCACACGGCTATATCCCCGCGCCGGTCACCTTCGATACTGCGGACTACGCCTGGGCTGCCTCCTACCTGCGGCCCGAAGACCGCGAGCGTGCGGCCAAGGGCTATGTGTCGTACATGGAATCCGTCGTGGCCTTCTTCGAACAGCGCGCCGTTGAGGTGGCGGGCCGGGAATTCCCGCAGATCCTGCTGATCCATGCCAACCAGCTCAATGCCGACCAGATGCCCCAGCTGCTGGCGATGTTTCGCCAACGCGGCTATCGCTTCGTTACACTGGAAGAGGCACTGCGCGATCCGGCCTACCAGCTCCGTGACGACTACGTCGGCCGCAACGGCTTCTCCTGGATACATCGCTGGTCGCGCGCGAAGGGCATGCCCAACAAGGGCGAACCGGATCCACCCGCGTGGGTCATGAAGGGATTCTGAAAAGTGGGGACGAAGATGAAAACTAAAATCACGACGCAACTGGCCAGCCTGTTGTTTGCGGCGGCCAGTCTCGCATTGGCTGCAACGGCGCTGGCCGCGCAGCCGGGTAAACCGCAGTCCGTCGCCGTCGGCCCCGGCTGCGATCGCGAATGCCTGCGCAGCCATGTCACGCAGGTGCTGTGGGCGCTGGCCAATCACGATGTCAGCAAACTGCCCGTCGCCGACAACCTGCGTGTCACGGAAGACGCCGACGAGAAGCCCCTGAAGAATGTCAGCCTCATCCGCAGCGTCACGGCGCTGCGTGGTTTCCGCCAGGACTTCATCGACGAGCGCACGGGCGTGGTCGGCGCGCACACCATGGTCGAAGAGAGCGGTGCGCCCATCATGCTCGTAGTCAGACTCAAGATCGTCGCGGACAAGATCACGGAGATGGAACTGGTGGCCACGCGCAGCCGCGCCGATGGACTGATTTTCAATCTCGATGGCCTGAAGGCCGCCAGCATGGGGATGAACTATGCACCGCGCGCCGATGAGCTGGCCACGCGCGAGCAGGTGGAGAAGGCTGCGCTGAAATATCCTGAAGGCTTCACCAAGGCCGAGACCTTCGCCGCAGTGAACGCACCTTTCGCGGCCGACGCCTATCGCTACGAAAACGGCCAGATCATGGCCGGCCCGGACTGCAAGTTCTCAGCGGACTGCAAGAACATCTCCACGCAGTCACTGGCCATCTTCAAGCGACTGGGCCCGCCGATCTGGCGCGTGGTGGCCATCGATGAGCGCATGGGAATCGCCTGGCTGCGTCTGGCCTGGGGGGTGCAGAAGGAAGGCGGCGATCAGCTCACCGCCTTCGAGGCCTTTAAGGTATTCGACGGGCAGATCCACGCGGTGGAAGCCTGCATCCGGATCCTGCCCATCGACAAGCGCGATGGTGGCTGGAAGTAGTT
>DATNCK010000089.1:0-4892 GCA_035571575.1 Steroidobacteraceae bacterium
CGAATGATCCCGGCTTGAACGGCCCGCGCCAGCCCGGCAGCCCGCCTGCCAACCTGCACAACCCCGACTACCTCGCGCAGCATCCGCCGCGTCAGGAGGCGGTGCCCGTCAAGCAGCGCGTGGATCGTGCGACGCTTGCGCGCATCGTCGACAGCTACTTCGATGCCATCACTTCGCATGATGGTTCAATCGCGCTGACGCACAAGGGCTGCGGTCGCGCGGAGAATGGCACGCCGGCACCCGGGGGCATCTTCCTGCCTCCTGATCCCACGCGCACAACTCCACCTCCCGCCGGGCAGGCGCCGCAACCGCCCCGCGGCTGCGTCGATGGCCTCGAGAACTTCAACGCCGTGATGGTCGCAGCGCGACGGATTCCGCTCATCGATGAGGAAGCACAGATCGTGCTCGCGATGGGTGTGTTCATCCGCAAGCCCGGCTCGCCGACGCCGCGCAATGCCGCGAGCTGGTGGTTCGTGATCGACGAGGGAAAGATCAAGACCACCTACACGGCCATGTTCTATCCGCCGCCGTCGCTCGCCGTGCCGAACTGGCCACCGTATGACGGCAACTGGCCGCTGCCGGCGAGTACCGTTCCGGAGCCCGCGCCAGCTCGATAGCCTCCAGCGCAGGTCATGCACAAGAAGTTCGCGCCTGGCATGGGCTTCGTCCTTGCCACGCTGCTGATCGACATGATCGGGTTCGGCATCATCATTCCGGTGTTGCCGAACCTGATCCAACAGCTTACGCATGGATCCGTCAGTCTGGCGGCCACCTATGGCGGTTGGTTGCTCGCTGCGTACGCAATCACCCAGTTCATCTCGTCACCGATCGTTGGTGGCCTGAGCGATCGCTTCGGACGCCGGCCGATTCTCCTCGCCGCATTGTTCGGTTTCACCATCGACTACCTGTTCCTGGCGGTGGCTCCCACCATCGGCTGGCTGTTCGTGGGCCGCGTGATCGCAGGAATCATGGGCGCCAGCTTCACCACGGCCAGCGCCTACATCGCCGATATCAGCACGCCGCAGAACCGCGCGCAGAACTTCGGCATGATCGGCGCGTGCTTCGGGCTGGGGTTCATCATCGGGCCGATCATCGGCGGCTTTCTCGGTGAAGTCGGTCCGCGCGTGCCGTTCATCGCAACCGCGGGTCTCACCGCACTGAACTTCATCTACGGCTGGTTCTTCCTGCCGGAGTCGCTGAAGCCAGAAAACCGGCGCGCCTTCGATTGGCGCCGTGCCAATCCCGTCGGCACGTTGATGAACGTGCTGAAGTACAAGGTGGTTGCGGGCCTGTTCCTGTCGCTGGTACTGCTCAACATTGCAGTCCACGCCGTGCAGAGCAACTGGGCCTATTACGTGATCGAGAAGTTCAAGTGGACGACGACGATGATCGGCCTGTCGCTGGCCGTCGTCGGCCTGGTATTCGTCGCAGTGCAGGGCGGATTGATCCGCATCATTCTTCCCAAGCTCGGACAGTATCGAACGGTCTATGTGGGCCTGTTGCTGTACGCCGCCGGCTTCGTGCTCTACGCCTTCGCGAATCAGAGCTGGATGATGTACGCGATCACGGTGGTGTATTGCATGGGCGCCATTTCCGGTCCTGCCCTGCAGGGCATCATCGCCGGTGAAGTGCCGCCGAACGCGCAGGGCGAATTGCAGGGCGCCTTCGCGAGCCTGATGAGCATCACCTCGGTGATCGGTCCGCTGCTCATGAACAGCATCTTCGCCTGGTTCGTGCGGCCCGCCGCGCCGGTGTATTTCCCCGGCGCAGCGATGCTGCTGGGCGCGATGCTGACGGTGATCAGCTGTCTGCTCGCGCATCGCACGTTCCGGCGTGCGGGACGGTCGGCTAGTCGTTGAGGATGAAAGTCACCTTCAGCAATACACGGTATTCGGTGATCTTGCCGTTCTTGCCACACTCGACTTCCATTTCCTTCACCCAGGCGCCACGGACGTTCTTCAGCGTCTGATTGGCGCGCGAGACGCCGATTTCGACGGCGTCTTCGAAGCTCTTCTTGCTGCTGGACTTGATCTCGGTGATGCGGGCGACAGTCATGGTGGAATTCCTCGGATAGTTGGCGGGCTGAACAGTCTACGCTCAGCTGAGCTGGACGCTCAGGTTGGAGTGCGATGTATGATTGCTGCCTGCACAGTAGAGGAGCGCTGCGACCATGACTTTATTGTTCCTCCACGTGGCGATCAGCATCGCCGCGCTGCTGGTTGGCATTCCCGTGGTGATTGGCGTCGTGACGGGGCACTACCCACGCAATGGCAGCCTGATCTTTCTGTTGCTGATGATCGCCAACAGCGTGAGCGGACTGGTGTTGCCGGCGCCGGGATTCACGCCAGCCATTGGGGTCGCAATCATTTCACTGGCCGTCGTCGCGCTCGCCGCTTTCGCCGCGTACTCGCTCAAGCTCCGCGGTCTCTGGGCCAAGGCATTCGCCCTCAGCATCGTGCTGCTGCAGTACTTCAACATGCTGGTGCTGGTAGTGCAGTCCTTCAAGCATGTCGATCCACTGCATGCCATCGCACCGGTGGGCAATGAACCGGTGGTCAACGTCACGCAGCTCGTGGTGCTGGTGGCATTCATTGCCCTTGGGATCCTTGCGGTCCGTCGCTTCAAAGGCGCGGCGACGGTCTGGCGTTGAATATGAGCATGACCATTGATCGCCGTTCGCTACTGCTGGCCGCGGCTGGTGGCACATTGGCCGCCTGCGGCAGGACTTCAAGCACAGGAACCACGGCGACACCCGCGGCGACGACAGCGCCCTCGGAACTGCCGGTGGACACCGGCATGGCGGACGTACCGGGCGGCAAGGTGTGGTGGATGCGCGTCGGGCGCGACACCGGCAAGACTCCGCTGCTCACGCTGCACGGCGGCCCGGGTGCCGCGCACAACTATCTTCTTCCTTTGAAAGCGCTGGCTGACGAACGCCAGGTGATCTTCTTCGACCAGTTGGGCTGCGGAAGATCCGAAGCACCGGAGGATGCATCGCTGTACGTGCTGCCGCGCTGTGTCGAGGAGCTCGCAGCGGTTCGCAAGGCATTGAAACTGGAGAAGGTGATCCTCTACGGCCACTCCTACGGCGGCGTGCTGGCCATCGAATACCTGACGCAGACCCCGGGTGTCAGCGTGGAAAAAATCATTCTCGCCAGCACGGCAGCCAGCATGCCGCAGACAGTGGCCGGGATGCATCGCCTGATAGAAGCCCTGCCCAATGGTCGACGTGTCTTCGAACTGGAAAAAGCCGGCAAGCAGCAGTCCGAGGAATACCAGAAGCTGGTCGAGCTGTTCTACAACACCTACGTCTGTCGTTTGAACCCATGGCCCAAGGATGCGATGGATTCGATCGAGGCCCTCGGCAAGTCTCGCAGCTATCCGGTGATGAACGGTCCGAACGAATTCACCATCGTTGGCAATCTGGCAAAGTGGGATCGCATCGCGGAGCTGGACAAGATCTCGGCGCCTACGCTGCTGCTGACCTCGCAATACGATGAAGCTCCCATGGAATGCCAACAGACAATGCAGGCTGGCATCAAGGGCTCGAACATCGTCGTCCTGGGTAACTGCTCGCACCTTGCCATGCAGGAGAAGCCCGAAGAATACCTGCGGGCGTTGCGATCGTTCATGGCTTGACGCGGCCGGCGACCCTTGGCACATTCGCCCACAGTGCGCAGCTTTGGCGCCTCCTGTCCGCGGCAAGGGGTCATCCCACAAAGCAACCACTGAAACAGAAGCTCACCTTCTTTCAGCCTGCATGAGCGGACACTGGCGCTGATGAAAGGAGGTCCTGTGACCAACGATCGCACCCAGGGCGTGGCGTCGCTGACGCTGCCCGCTCATCCCCATATCGACCACCTGAAGAAGCAGGCGCGACATCTGCTGCGTGATCACCGTGCCCGGCAGGAAGATGCGCTGCGCATTGTCGCTGTCTTCCATCCGCGGCCGGATGAGTTCTCTTCTTTACGCGATGCGCAGCTTGCACTGGCGCGCCGATACGGTTTCACCGACTGGTCGCAGTTGGCCGCCGATGTGGAGCTGCGTCAGCTTCGCGGCAGCGCTCCGCAGGAGCAGATCGAGCGCTTCATCGATCACGCCTGCCTGCGCTACAACGGCGACGACCAGTCCTGGCGTTACCCGCGCGCTTCGACCTGGCTGCGGCAGCTGCCGCAACTGACAGCGGACTTCCATTGCGCCTTGGTTGCAGCCGATGTGAATGCCGTGCGCGACTTTCTGAGCAAGCAGCCTCAGCTGGCCACCCGCAACGGTGGCCCGCGCAACTGGCCACCTCTGATGTACGTGACGTACAGCCGCCTCGAGCAGAACGTGGCCGGTGCTGTGGAGGTTGCCAGGTTGTTGCTGGCGCACGGTGCCGATCCTGATGCGCGGGCGCCATCGCTGCAGGGATTCAATGCCGTGACCGGCGCCATTGCCGAAGGCGAGCGCGGTCCGGTCAACTGTTTTTCGCATCCCAAGGCTGACGAACTGGTCAGGCTGTTCCTTGACGCTGGCGCGGCGCCCAACCAGAGCCAGGCGCTGTACAACACCATGTTCGGCGAGCATCTGGGCAAATGGCTGCGGCTGTTTGTCGAGCGTGGCTTGAAGGCGGGTGAGCCCGCGAACTGGGATCCTGCCGAAACGGAGCCGATCTTCGACTTCCTCGTTTCACAGGTGGTGATGCAGGGCCAGATCGATCTCGTGCGCTTTCTGCTGGAGCACGGCGCCAATCCCGATGCCATCAATCGCTACAACCATCGCAGTGCCCATACCAATGCGCTGATGGGCGGTCGCGCGGATATCGCCGCTTTGCTGGAGCAATACGGCGCAAAGGCGCTGCCGCTATCCATTGAGGATCAATTCCGCGTGGCCTGTGGGCTGCACGACCGGAC
>DATNCK010000090.1:0-3811 GCA_035571575.1 Steroidobacteraceae bacterium
CGCCAGGGCGGATCGAAGACCAGTTCGACGTCTGCCGCGCGCACGGTGGGAATCTGTTCTATTTTTTCTTTCACGTCCTGCACCAGCACTTCGCCCATGCCGCAACCCGGCGCGGTAAGGGTCATCTTCACGGCGACATCACGTGTGCCATCCTCGTTGGCGGTGACGTCGCATTCGTAGATCAGCCCCAGATCCACGATGTTGATCGGTATTTCCGGATCGTAGCAGGTCTTCATCTGCTGCCAGGCCAGCGCCTTGACATCGTCTTCGGTGGCATTGGGGGGCAGCTCGGGCACGAGCAGCGGCTCCTTGCCGATGGCGTCGGCTTCGCTGCCCGCCAGCCGGTACAGATTGCCCTCGATGTACAGCGTGAAACTGCCGCCCAGCGCCTGGCTGATGAAGCCGGCGAGTCCGGGTTGCAGCTTGATGGCATGGCCCGAAGGCACCATCACTGCATCCACTTCACGCTGGATGACAAAGGATTCGTGACTGTGGGCCATCGCTATTCCGTGGAGACGGGGGCGGCAGGGGAGTCGGACTGGGCCAGTGCCGCGTTCAGCGTATGCCAGCACAGGCTGGCGCACTTCACGCGTACCGGAAATTCGCGCACGCCGGACAGGGCTGCCAACTTGCCGAGGTCCGCACTGCTGGCGCCCGCCTGTGTGAGCAGGGCGTGGATGCGCTGGAACAGCGCTGCAACCTCGGCGCGCGGCTTGCCTTTGACCGCCTCGGTCATCATCGAAGCCGATGCCATCGAAATGGCGCAGCCATTGCCCTCGAAGCGCAGATCGGCGATGCGCTCGCCGTCGCGACGCAGCGTCAGCGTGAGCTGATCACCGCACAGCGGGTTGTGGCCCTTGGCCTCGGCATCATGGGGATCCAGCCGCCCGAAATTACGCGGATGGCGGTTGTGATCGAGGATCACCTCACGATACAGCTCGTTGAGTTCCATCAGCGGAACACCTCCACCGCCTTGCGTACCGCAGCCTCGAGCTGCTCTACGTCCAGCATGCTGTTGTAGCAGCCGAACGAGGCCCGGGCAGTGGCGGGCAATCCCAGCAGGTCCATCAGCGGCATGGCGCAGTGATGGCCGGCGCGGATGGCGACGCCCTCATGATCGAGCACGGTGCCCAGATCGTGCGGGTGCACACCCTTCAATGTAAACGAGAGGATGCCGGCCTTGTCGGGCGCGGTGCCGTGAATGTGGATGCCGGGAATGCGCATCAATGCGGCGGTCGCCTCCGCGAGCAGCTGATGCTCGTGTGCCGCCACATGCCCGATTCCCAAACCCTCCAGGTAATCCATCGCTGCCGCAAGGCCGATGGCGCCACTGATGTTCGGCGTACCGGCCTCGAACTTGTGCGGCAGGTCGTTCCAGGTGCTGCGTTCGTACGAGACCGTGCGGATCATGTCGCCGCCGCCCTGCCATGGCGGCATGGCCTCCAGCAGCTTTTCGCGGCCATAGAGCACACCGATGCCGGTGGGGGCATAGAGCTTGTGGCCGGAGAAGCAGTAGAAGTCGCAATCAAGCGCCTGAACATCCACCTGGGTGTGCGCCACGGCCTGTGCACCATCGACCAGCACTGGCACGCCCACATGATGCGCGGCGGCGATCACGCGCTGCACCGGCACGATGGTGCCGAGCGCGTTGGAAACATGTGTGATGGCCACGAGCCGCGTGCGATCGTTCAGAAGTGCCTGGAAGGCCTCGAAACGGATCTGGCCGTGATCGTCGATGGGGATGACGCGCAGCTTGGCGCCGGTGGCCGCCGCGGCCATCTGCCAGGGCACGAGATTGGCGTGGTGCTCCAGCGCCGAGACGATGATCTCGTCATCGGGACCGAGATGACCCGGTGCAGGGCCGCCAGAGCCCAGACCGCCGCGTCCCCAGCTATTGGCCACCAGGTTGATGGCCTCGGTGGTGCCGCGAACGAAGACGATCTCGCGTGTGGAAGCCGCGTTGATGAAGCGGCGGACGCGATCGCGGGCGCCCTCATAGGCGTCCGTGGCCAGCTGGCTCAAGGTATGGACGCCGCGATGCACGTTGGCATGCAGCTGCGTCTCGTAGTGATCGACCGCATCGATCACCGATTGCGGGCGCTGTGTGGAGGCGCCGCTGTCGAGGTAGGCCAGGCGCCGCCCATTGATCGTGCGCGACAGGATGGGAAAGTCCGCCTGCACCTCCTGCGGTGTCAGCAGATGCAGACCATGGCGCGACCGCGCACTGTTCATTGCAGTGCCTCACCGGCCACAGCGTTGCCCACGGCTGCCACCAGCGATTTTTCCGCCACGCGACGCAGATCGGCATCGCCGATACGGCAGATGGCGTCCTCGAGGAAGGACCACTCCAATACGCGGCGTGCGGTCTGGGGATCCAGTCCGCGCGACAGCAGATAGAAGCGCATGTTTTCGTCCAGTGCGCCGGTGGTGGCGCCATGGCTGGCCCGCACCTGGTCCGTGTGGATCTCCAGCTGCGGACGCAGGTCGATTTCTGCGCCCGTGCCGCCCAGCAATCCCTTCAGGGATTGCTCCGACGCCGCGCCGCGTGCCGTCGCAGCGACCTCGACGCGGCTGCGAAAGGCCACGTGTGCGCGATCGCCTGCAATGGCGCGCAATACCTGCGCGTTGCTGGTGTGCGCGGCCAGATGATCGATCAGCAGCGAGTGATCCAGCGTACGTGCACCGTGCGCTACCGCGACGGCGTGGAGTCGCGCAGCGGAACCCGCGCCATACAGCGATACCCGTTGCGAGCTGCGCGCGCTGCGGGCGCCGAGCTGCAGCAGCGTCTGCTCATACTGCGCATCGGTGTCGAGCGCGACCTGCAGGGTATCGAGCAGCTGTGCGTTGGCGGCCAGGGATTGTTCGCGCAGGTGCTGGCAGCGGGCCGCGGATCCCACATGGATCTGCACGGCAACATTGATCAGGCCGTTGTCACCGGCACTGCCGCAGTGTCGTTCGATCACGGTGACTTCGGCACCGGGCTGCAGCGCCAGCTCTATGCGGGGATGCAGCGCCTGGGGCACATCCACCGGCGTCGCGACGAACACCAGCTCCAGTCGGCGCGAACCGGACAGCGACAACCGGATGAGATCCGTGGCGAAGGCATCGTTGAGCCAGCCGAAGCGTTCATGCCGCGTGCGTTCAGGCACCACCGGAGCGGTATCCGCATCCACTGGCGCCAGCGGGTCGGACAGGGCCGCGGCATGACGGCCATTGACGAACACCAGACGCTCGAAGCCGGCAAGCCGCTCTGGCAGAACTGTGCGCGCGGCCTCGATCCAGCGATTCGTGTCCTGCGCGGAGGGCACCGGCGCCCACGGCGCGCTGCCGAGGAACTTCAGGTCGGCGTAACGCCACAGGTCATCGCGCAACTGCGGCAGTCCTGCGGCCAGCGCACGATTCAGCGCTGCGCTGCGCACGCTGACGGGCAGGAGTCGCGCGTTGAGCAATGGGGCGGCGTCCATCACCGCATCACGCAGTCGCTGCTCGAAGGCAGCCTGACTGAGGCTGCCGGGCACCGGAGTTCGCACCGCTGCGTTCAAGCTGCGCTCTCCAGCACCCAGTCGTAGCCGCGCTGTTCGAGTTCGCGCGCCAGCTCCGGGCCGCCGCTCTTGAGAATGCGGCCCTGCGCCAGCACGTGCACGCGGTCGGGCCGTACATGGTCGAGCAGCCGCTGGTAGTGCGTGACCAGCAGCAGCGAGCGCTCGGGAGAGCGCAGGCTGTTGATGCCATCGGCGACGACCTTCAGCGCATCGATGTCGAGTCCGGAGTCGGATTCATCGAGGATTGCCAGCTTTGGCTCGAGCACCAG
>DATNCK010000091.1:0-2511 GCA_035571575.1 Steroidobacteraceae bacterium
TTTGCGCTGGCGAAGAAGCTCAAGAAGGTGGGCGTGTTGTCCGAAGTGGCCTATGGCTTCATCGGCAACCGCATGATGGATCCGTATGCACGCGAGGCCGAGCGCCTGGCACTGGAAGGCGCATTGCCGTCGGAGGTCGACGGTGCGCTGGAAGACTTCGGCATGGGCATGGGCATCCTCGCGGTGTTCGACATGGCTGGCGTCGATGTGGGTGTGAAGGCGCGCCGCGCCAACCCCGATCAGGTGCCCAAGGACGATCCGACTTTCTACCGCCCCTCGCAGGTGCTGTTCGATCAGAACTGGCTGGGCCAGAAGAGTGGCAAGGGTTACTACCGTTACGAGGCCGGTTCACGCGAACGTCTGCCACACGATGAAGCCTTGAAGCTGCTGGCGGAAGAGGGCAGGAAGCTCGGCGTCGCACGCAGCACGCCGATCACGCGGCAGGAGATCGTCGAGCGTTGCATCTTCGCGATGATCAATGAAGGCGCGAAGATCCTGGAGGAGGGCGTGGCATTGCGTCCGGGCGATATCGACGTGGTGTATACCTCTGGTTACGCCTTTCCGCGCCGTCACGGCGGGCCGATGTTCTATGCCGATGCGATCGGGCTCGATACGGTACTGGCCGGATTGGTGAAATATGGCAAAGGTCGTCGCGCTGCAGATTTCGCGCCCGCGCCGCTGTTGAAGAAGCTGGCCGAGTCCGGCAGCACCTTCGCGGCCTGGGCTGCCAGCAAGACCGGCTGAACCGAAGGTGTATACCCGCTATGTATGGACGCCGGCGCCGCGTCCCTCCGTCGCCGTTTCCGGTACAGAAGACCGCTTTGCGGTGCGCCGCATCTTCTGCGTGGGTCGCAACTACGCCGATCATGTGCGCGAGATGGGTGGCGATCCCAAGGCCGATCCGCCCATCTTCTTCACCAAGCCTGCCGACGCCATCGTGGCCTCGGACAGTGTGGTGCCATACCCGCCGCAGACCGCTGACCTGCATTACGAAGCCGAGCTGGTCGTCGCCCTGAAAAGCGGCGGTGCTGGCATCCAACAGGAACAGGCCCTTTCGCATGTCTACGGCTATGCGGTGGGCAACGACCTGACGCGCCGCGATCTGCAGAATGCCGCGCGCAGCAAGGGGTTGCCCTGGGACATGTCCAAGGCTTTTGACGCTTCCGCGCAGATCGGCGCGATCACACTGGCCGAACGCTTCGGTGCACCCGCTGCGCAGTCGATCTGGTTGCAGGTGAACGGGCAGCAACGGCAACGTTCGCAACTCTCGGAAATGATCTGGTCGGTTCCCGAGATCATCGCGCTGCTGTCCGGTTTCGTGGCTTTGCAGCCGGGCGATCTCATCTACACCGGCACGCCCGATGGCGTCGGCGCCCTGCAGCGCGGCGATCAGGTGCGTGTGGGCATCGACGGACTCGAAGAGCTGGAGTTCCGCATCGCGGAGTGATGCAGCTGCGGTGTGCCTGAGGCATCGCACCAGAGAAACGCGCGCTGGTGGAATTGCAACGCCAGTGCGCGCGCCTCTTCCAGCGGCAGGTCCGGCACCAGTACGCTGTCTTCGGGCGGCCAATGACCCTGCGGATCGAGATTGCGGCCTATCTGGAAGGTAAGGCCACGCATGCGGATGGCTGCCTGCAGATTTCGCTGCGCTGCATCGTTGAGAGCCGCGTCGCGAGGCTGACTCTCCGGGTTGTGCGCGGTCAGTAGCGCCGCGCAGTGATGCTCATGTCGTCCAAGCCAGCGCTGCAGCGAGGCGCTGTGCACATCCACTCGCAGCTCCACGTTCTCGCCCGGCAGCTCCACCCGGTACACCGCGGCGCGATAGGCGTCTGTCAGCCTGTCGGACATTTCACACATAATCTGGCTCTATCATCCGCTCCCGGAGTCGCCATGGAACCTCGGCCGCCGCTTCCTCCCTTCAATCAGGAGACGGCCGCGCGCAAAGTGCGCGGCGCGGAAGATGCCTGGAATTCCCGCGATCCGGATCGCGTGGCCGGCGTCTATACCGAGGATACGCTGTGGCGCAATCGCGCGGAATTTCCGCGCGGCCGGGCCGAAGTGCACGCCTTTCTCACGCGCAAGTGGGCGCGTGAACTGGACTATCGCCTGATCAAGGAGCTGTGGGCCTTCACCGACAACCGCATCGCCGTGCGCTTCGCCTACGAGTGGCGTGATGATTCCGGTCAGTGGTACCGCAGCTATGGCAACGAGAACTGGGAATTCAATGCCGATGGCTACATGCAGCGGCGTTTCGCCAGCATCAACGACCTGCCCATCCGCGAAGCCGACCGCAAGTTTCACTGGCCGCTGGGAAGGCGGCCGGATGAACATCCGTCGCTCAGTGATCTCGGCTTGTGAGTCGTAGTGTTGCCGCGTCTGCGGCCAGCGAGCGGATTTCGCTCCATCGGCCGGCCTGGACCAATTCGGCTGGGGCCACCCAGGAGCCGCCTACGCACAGCACATTGCGCAGCGCCAGGAACGTGGCCGCGTTGTCGCGGCTGATACCCCCTG
>DATNCK010000092.1:0-9162 GCA_035571575.1 Steroidobacteraceae bacterium
GACGAATCGACCGCCACGCACATGTCCCTGTGTTTCCAGGCGCCGCAATACGCGCAACAGTGCATGCCAGGGAGGCAACCACGGCGCCTCGCGCGCAAGCACTCGCCGGAAGACAACGCCGTATCGCTGCAGCAGGCGCCACGCCACCTGTTCCACCTGCGCCGGATCGTCGGTGCTTTCAGTGGCGGGAGGGCGCAGCAGGCTCCATCGCCCCGCCTCTTCCAGCCCGAACAGGGCAACGCGGCGTCCGCGGGCTGCCAGCTTGCGCTTGCGCTCCAGCGGCAACAGCAAAGCGCGCAGGCCACCGAAGCTGTCGGCGCTCACGAGTCCTGCGGCAACGAGCTCGCCCAGGGCGCCTTCTGCCTGAGCCTGCAGCAAACCGCTGCCACGCATCAGTTCATCGAAGAACGAGGCGCCGCGCGCAGACAGTTGCTCGGCGATAGCCTGAGCCGAGGATGAAAGCATCAACTCATTCTGCTGGCGCTGCGACAGACTGCGCCACAAAGGGAAGTGGGCGCGTGAAAGCAACGCGATGGGCGTGGCGCGCACTGGTCCGGCCACACTGCCTTTGGGTGCATCGAGCCGAGCCCATAGCACACGACCGGAAAGACACAGTGTGTCGAGCCAGCCGGGGTCGTAGCCTTTGAGGCGCGCTGGCAGCACGTCGCGTTCCCACGCCACAGCCGGCACTTCAAAGCCTTCGAGCTGCTCCAGCACCGCGGCCAGGCTCTGCGGGCCTTCGCCCTTGGGATCGCGGGTGACGCCTTGCCACTCCAGCAGGAAGCGCATGAAGTCGGCGCTGGCCACGGGATCGATCTGCGCGCGCAGCGTGCGGATGGTGTAGCGGTTGATGCGCGCCAGCAGTCGTCTCTCGCACCACTCAGGTTCCACCGCATCGGCGGTGGCGCGCGCGTCGGTCATCACAGCGGGGTTGGTGAATTGCCCTCGCAGCACGAATCCTTCTCCCTCCAGGGCGGCCAGTGCGGTGATCGCATCGCCATCCTGCAGGGCCAGCGTGGCATCGAGAGAGGTGGCCGTGACTGGTCCAACGGCCTGCAACCGGCCGCGCAGCAGTTCACGCGTCGCATCGCCTCTGTCCCACTGTCGCGCGGCATAGCTGGCCGGTGCACTGATGAGCGGCTGAATGATTGCGCCAGGATGGACAGCCTTCACCAGTGGCAGCTGCTCGGCCGCTACCCAGAAAGTGCGGTCACCAGCGGTGAGACGCGTGGCGCGCTTCTGATGTACCAACGATTCGAACAACGGCGTCCAGTCCGGGCGCGGGACTTGCGCGCTGCCTCTGCCTTCGACTTCTGGCAGAGTGCCCAGCAGCACCAGCGCATCATGCAATTCGTCCGCGGTTTGTGGATCCGGCCATGCCTCCTCGCGCAGCTGTTCAATGGCCTTGGGATCGAGCCGGCCAAATTCCGCCGCACTTTGCGGATCGAGCCAGCGTCGCGCGGCCACTGCCTGCGTGCGCCGCTCTTCCAGCGGCGCATCATCAAGAAAGGCGTAGGGGCGTGCGTTGAGGATCTCCATCGCCAGCATCGAGGGCTGCGGCAGATCGCGCGTCAGCACCTGGACTTCACCGCTCTCCATCCGCCGCAGCAGCGCGATCAGACCATCGATATCCATGGCTTCATGCAGGCAGTCATACAGGGTCTGCCGCACCAGCGGATGATCGGGAATTTCGCGCGGACCCGTCAGGTTTTCCTGGCAGGCAAGCTGATCGGGGAATAATACCGACACCAGATCTTCTGCGGCCATGCGCAGCAGTGGCGGCGGTGTCTTCTTGCCGCCGCGCGAGGTTCTGATCGCCAGGGAAATCGTGGCATTCCAGCGCCAGCGTGTCATGAACAGCGGTGCATCGAGCACTGCCTGAGTCAGCACCTCTTCCACGGTGTTGCTGTGCAGGTACCTGGCTACATCCTCGAGCGCGAAGCTATGGGTCTCCCCCAGCGACAGCACGATGGCGTCTTCGGTGGCCGCGGCCTGCAGCTCGAAGTTGAAGGTCTGACAGAAGCGCTTGCGCAGCGCCAGGCCGAAGGCACGGTTCACCCGCGCACCGAAGGGCGCGTGAACCACCAGCTGCATGCCGCCGGCCTCATCGAAGAAGCGTTCGATGATCAGTCGTTCACGCGTCGGCAGCCGGCCCAATGAGGCTTTGGCAGTGGCCAGATATTCCACCAGCTGTTGTGCAGCTACGCCGCCCAAACGATGTGAGTCGCGAATGCCGGCAATGCAGGCGGCGATGGTCTCGGGGGAAAGATCCGGCAACGCCGCATCGATTTCATCGCGCAGACCCGACACCGCGGTCGACAATTCCTGAGTGCGCGCGGGCGCCTCGCCCAGCCAGAAGGGAATGGTCGGTGGCTGTCCAGCCGCATCTTCCACGCGGACCTTGCCGGCCTCGACACGCAGGATGCGGTAGGACGCGTTGCCCAGCTGGAAGATATCGCCAGCCATGCTCTCGACGGCGAAGTCTTCATTCAGCGTGCCCACCATGATGCCCTGGGGCTCCATCACCACCTGGTAGTCAGCGTTCTGCGGAATCGCGCCGCCGCAGGTGATGGCAGTGAGACGTGCGCCGCGCCGCGCGCGCAACCGGCCGTTCACTGCGTCGCGATGCAGATATGCACTTTGCCGGCCACGCCGTGTGGTGATGCCATCCGCCAGCATTGCGACCATTTCATCGAAGGCAGCGCGAGCAAGATCGCGATACGGCCAGGCGCGACGCACCAGTGCAAAGAGCTCGTCCTCGCCGCGCTCGCCGCTGGCGACTTCGGCTACGATCTGCTGCGAGAGCACGTCGAGCGGCGCCACGGGGATGTGCAGCCGGTCCAGTTCGCCGGCGCGTACGGCATCCAGCAGTGCCGTGCATTCCACCAGTTCGTCTCGCGACAGCGGAAACAGCCGCCCCTTGGGCACGCCGCCAACGGCATGGTTGGCGCGGCCCACGCGTTGCAGGAAGGTGGAAATGGCGCGTGGGGTGGAAAGCTGGCACACCAGCTCTACATCGCCGATGTCTATGCCCAGTTCGAGCGAGGCGGTAGCTACCAGCGCTTTGAGCTTTCCGGACTTCAGGCGCTGCTCGGCATCCAGCCGCTGCTCCTTAGCCAGGCTGCCGTGATGCGCGGCGATGTTCTCTGCACCGATGCGCTCGGAGAGATGCCGCGTGACGCGTTCGACCATGCGCCGCGTATTGGCGAAGATCAGCGTGGTGTGATGTTCATTGATCAACGCGGCAATCTTGTCGTACAGCGTGCTCCACACTTCGGTGGACATCACGGCTTCCAGCGGTGAATCCGGCAGCACCAGCGCGATGTCGCGATGCCGCACATGACCGCTGTCGACGATGGCGCATTCTCCACCTTCGGTGCCCACCAGGAATCGGGCCACTTCTTCGATGGGCTTCTGGGTGGCCGAAAGCCCCACGCGCTGCAGTGTTCCGCCACATAGATCGGCCAGTCGCTCCAGAGAAAGCGCCAGATGCGAGCCACGCTTGGTCGCAGCCACTGCGTGGATTTCATCGACGATCACGCTGCGCGTGGTGGCAAGCATCTTGCGACCCGATTCGCTGGTCAGCAGCAGGTACAGCGATTCGGGTGTGGTCACCAGGATATGCGGCGGCAGCTTCAGCATTGCCGCGCGCTCGGCCTGCGGCGTGTCGCCGGTGCGCACCTGGCTGCGGATGGGAGTTGCCGGCAGCCCCATCCTTTCCAGTTCCGCGATGCAGCCGGCCAGTGGCTGCTCCAGATTGCGGCGGATGTCATTCGACAGCGCCTTCAGTGGCGATACGTACACCACCTGCACCTGGTCCGTGAGCGAGCCGGCTGCGGCCTGTCGCACCAGTGCATCGATGGCAGCAAGGAACGAGGCCAGTGTCTTGCCGGAACCCGTCGGTGCAGCAATCAATGTGTGGCGCCCCTGCGCAATCGCAGGCCACGCGGCCGCCTGCGCCGCGGTAGGCTCGCCGAAGGTGGCGGCAAACCAGCGGGCTACGGCGGGATGGAAATTCTCTAGTGGCATACCGTGGACGAAGGTGGGGGCGCCACTAGACTCACTCAAGGCGGGTCCACCCGCAACCGTAGCAGGCTGATGCCGGCGGCGAGCAGGGCTGCAACGGCCGCGGCCCGCAGCAGCAGGGGGCCCGAGGTCACCCCCATCCAGTGGAAGCCGGCGGCCACTGCCACGGCGCCGCAGGTCTGGCCCAGCAGTCGCGCAGTAGCCAGCATGCCGCCCGCTGCGCCAGAGCGGCTGCGAGGCGCAGCCGTCACCATGGTGCGGTTGTTGGGTGACTGGAAGAAACCAAAACCCGCGCCGCACAGGGCCATGCGCCAAAGCACATCCGCGTTGTGGGAGGCGCTGTCCAGCCCGGACAGTGCCAGCAGTCCCAGCGCGAACACGCCCAGACCGATGCCGCCGAGCAATCCGGCCGGATAGCGGTCCGCCAACCGGCCTGCCAGCGGTGCAGTCACGCCCACTGCCAGTGGCCACAATGTCATCAACAGACCCGTCTGCATGACATTGCGGTCGAGCACGCCCTGCAGCGTGAAAGGCAGCACGACCAGGGCCAGCATCTGCGCGGCAAAGGTGGTGATCGATGCTGCAATCGACAGCGAAAAGATCGGGATCCGCAGCAGATCCAGTGGCAGCAGCGGTATCGGTCGGTGCCACTCGCGGCGCAGCAGCAGCATTCCACTGACCAGGGCCACGAGCAGCACTGGCGCGCCGGTGTGCACTTCTCCGCGCGCCAGAGACTCGATGCCGAAGACCAGTGTGCTCAGCGCTACGGCGCTCAATACCGCCGACAGATAGTTGGGGCGCCCGCCATGGCCGGTGGTGTGGGGCAGGGCCCGCATGCCGATGAACAGGGAAGCAAGACCGATGGGCACATTGATCAGGAACAGCCAGGACCACGATCCCACGCTCAGTATCAGTGCGGCAATGGTCGGTCCGGCCGCTGCCGACATGGACAGCACCAGCGCGTTGTAGCCGATCCCCTTGCCCAGCATGCGCTGCGGGTAGGTGGCACGTACCAGCGCGGCGTTCATGCTCATGATGGCCGCCGCGCCAATGCCCTGGAACATGCGGGCGGCGATGAGTTGCGCGAGGCCGTGGGCGAATGCGCAGGCGATGGAGCCTGCGATGAATATGCCCAGTCCGGGCACGTAGACGCGACGGTATCCGATGCGATCCCCCAGCGCGGCCAGGGGCAGAAGCAGCGCGGTGATCGCCAGCTGATAGGCATTGATGACCCAGATGGAGATGGCCGCTGGTGCGTGCAGGTCGCGGGCAATGGTCGGCAGCGCGACATTGGCAATGGAGCTGTCCAGCACCGCCATCGAAATGGCCAGCCACATGGCCAGCACCGACCAGTAGCGGCGCGGCTTGGGCAGCCCGTCAGTGTCGTGTTGGGCATTGGGTGTCAGCGGAACACTCATGGCGACAGTCTTGCGCGTCCGACAGACTTCTGCTGGAGAACCCGGCGATATGAGCAGATTCCAAACAGGTCGCTCCGGAAGAGGTAGTCGGCCGCATGCTTGAGCTTGGACAACACAAGAGGGTTCCATGAGCAACGGCAAGATTCTGGTCACCGGCGCCACTGGGCAGTTGGGCACGCGCATCGTGCAATTTCTGGAAAAGAAACTGCCGTCGGGCCAGGTTGTCGCCACTGGCCGCAACGTGGTCAAGGCGCCGCAGGGCGTACCGTTCCGCGTAGTCGACTACGATCATCCCGCCACCATCGAGGCCGCGCTCGAAGGCGTGACCAGCGTGGTGCTGGTATCTGGCAACGAGGTCGGGAAACGCGTGCAGCAGCACAAGGCCGTCATCGATGCGGCGGAACGCGCGGGAGTCAAGCTGCTGGCCTACACCAGTATCCTCAAGGCAGATGCCAGTCCGCTGTTGCTGGCCGCCGAGCACCGCGGCACTGAAGAGGTGCTGCAGGCGAGCAAGTTGCCCTTCATCGTGCTGCGCAATGGCTGGTACAGCGAGAACTTCACCAACACCGCGTCGCTGGCCATCCAGCTGGGTTTCCTGCAGAGCGCATCGCGCGATGGACGTTTCGCCGCGGCTCCACGCGATGACTATGCCGAGGCCGCCGCCGCACTGATCCTCCGTGACGATCACCAGCCGGGCCAGGTCTACGAACTGGGCGGCAGCACCAGCTTCAGCAAGCCCGAGTACGCGGCGCTGCTGTCACGCAAATCGGGTGGCAAGGTGACCGTGCAGGATCTGACCGAAGCCCAGCTCGAAGCGGCGTATGTGAAGGCCGGCCTGCCGGATGGTTTCGCAAAGATACTCGCGGATTCCGACGCGCGCGCGGCAGACGGCTGGCTGTTCGATGACAGCCGCACCCTGGAGAAAGTAATCGGCCGCGCTACGACGTCGCTGGAACAGACGCTGGATGCTTCGCTGGACGTGAAGTAAGACGCCCCTGCACCAAAGCTCACCTAAGGAAGCACCACGGGCAGGGCCCTGCGCAGCAGAAATCGCCAGGCACCGTTCTCGCGGATGAGCACATCCTCGTAACTGCCGGCCACCGCGGCTTCCGGCACGCTCTTGTTCATCTTGTAGAAGATGAAGGTCGAATGCGCCGTGCCGCGGTCGCCGTGCACTTCGACGATGAAGTTCGACATGACATGGAAATTGCTGCCCTTGGGAATATCAGCGGCGGCGTCCTTGAAGATCTTTTCCATGGCCATCTGGATCGCCGCAGGGCCGTGATAGGTGCCCAGCGCGCCCTTCCATTCTCCCTCTTTGGCGAATAGCGCGGCGTAGGCGGCGAAGTCACGATTGTCGAGCGTGCGACCGTATTCCTTCAGCAGTCGCTCGATGGCCTGCACATCCTCAATCTGCTGTATTCGAGTTGCAGGGCCAGGCGTGGCAGACCGGACTGTGGAACTGGTGGCGATGACCGCCATGCATGTGAGCACCACTAATCGGATTACCGGCATGTTTTTAAACTCCAGAGGGCCTGGCTGCATCCTAATGACGGAGCTGGCGACAGCAACCGATAACCTGGAAGAGGCTTTGTGGAACGCACCTGAGTCCGCGATGTCCTAGAGCACTATCGACGTGGTCAGTGCACCCTGGATGGTCACGGCCGGCGCATCGGGATCAGAAGAACAGGGGGAGGGCGGTTCCGCGTGCCTGCGAAAAAAAGAGTCCATGCTGTTACCGCGCTGGCTTTGCTCCTGCTGCTCCGGGTCTCTCCGTTGATCGCGCAATCCCCCTCAGCCGAGCCGCAAACCTCCTCCGGCATTATTGCGGTTATCGAAGACGGCAAGAGTGTCTATACCCCCGTGCAGTTTGCCCGCTTCGCGCCGCTGTCAGCCGCCGACATCGTGCAGCAGATTCCCGGTTTCACTATTTCCAACGTCAGCAATGATCGTGGCCTGGGTGAGGCGTCGCAGAATGTGCTCATCAACGGGCAGCGTATTACCGGCAAGGGCAACGATGCATTGACGGTGCTGCGGCGCATTCCGGTGAAGGCCGTGATCCGCCTGGAAATCATGGATGCCGCCACCCTGGACATCAGCGGTCTGTCGGGTCAGGTGCTCAATGTCCGCACCGAACAGGGCAGCGTGCAGGGCAATTTCGTGTGGCGGCCGCAATTCCGTGAGCGCGTTCCTGCGCACTGGCCTCCGGGCGAGGTGAACGTCTCGGGCAAGTCCGGCTTCGGCGACTTCGCGCTCGGCCTGCGCTGGGATGGCTTTCGAGGCGGCGGCTGGGGAAGAGAAACGGAAGTGAGGCCGGCCACCGATGTCTCGTTCCTGCGCACGGACAGCCGGCGCTTTGCCAATGACATCCCGAAGTTGTCTGGCTCTTTCACGCATCGTACCGACTCCGGATCGATCTGGAATCTCAACGCCAGCGAAGAGCGCATGCATTTCCGGCGTCACATCTCGACGCTGTACCAGGTGCCGGGCGACTCCGAGACTACGGAACTGAATCGCGGTGACGATCTGAAGTGGCGCACCGAGATAGGCACGGACTACGAATTCGGGTTGGGCGAAGGCCGGCTGAAGCTGGTGGGCTATTTCAGCCAGCGCCAGGGTCCCAGTGTGAGCGAGCAGACCAGCGCGACCGGAAGCGGGGCGCCCGCGGGATCACGCTTCTCGCGCGATTCCACGGAAGGGGAGCGCGTGGGTCGCGTCGAATACCGCTGGAAAAAATTCGGCGGCGACTGGAGTCTTTCCGCGGAGGCAGCCGACAATTTCATCGACGCCACGGCCGCGCTCGACGACCTCGATGCCAATGGCATGTATCAGCCGGAGGTGCTCACTGGCGCTACCTCACGTGTGGAAGAACAGCGCGGGGAGAGCATCGTCAGCTTCAGTCGGCCGCTGGGCAAGACCTGGTCGCTGCAACTCAGTGGCGGCGCGGAGTACAGCCAGCTGAGCCAGAGCGGCGCCACCGGACAGACGCGGAATTTCTGGCGGCCCAAGGGCGCGATCTCCCTGGCCTGGAATCCGGATTCGCCCTGGGAAATGAATCTGCGCCTGAAGCGCAAGATAGGTCAGCTCAACTTCTTCGACTTTCTCGCGTCCGTGGACGTGAGCAACAACAACACCAATGGCGGCAATCCTGAGCTGGTCCCGCCGCAGAGTTGGCTCGCGCAGGTCGAGACCATCCGCAATCTGGGATCAAACGGCAAGATCAAATTGAATGTCGAATACGAGCGCATCAGCGACATCGTCGAGCAGGTGCCGATCAGCGCCACGGCCGAAGCTCCCGGCAATCTGCCCAGCGCCCGCCGCCTGCAGCTCACGCTGGAGCCCAGCCTGCTGCTGGATGGCTGGGGCGTGCCGGGAGGCAAGCTGAACGCCTTCCTCACCTGGCGCGACACCCGGTTGCGCGATCCGCTGTTTGGCACCAACCGGCAGTTCAATGGCAATCGCTCCTACTGGAATGTGGACTTCCGGCAGGACATTCCCGGCACGCCATGGACTTGGGGGTTGTTCTCCGAGTACCAGAGCAGGAACTATTTCTACCGGCTGAACTACCAGAACGTGTTCTGGGGCTCACAGCCCTTCGGCCAGATCTTCCTGGAGCACAAAGATGTGTTCGGTCTGAAGGTGCGCATGGCGGTTGGCAACCTGTTCAACAGCAAGGACCGTACGCGCGAAGTGCTGTATGTGGCGCGCCGCGATGGGC
>DATNCK010000093.1:0-11023 GCA_035571575.1 Steroidobacteraceae bacterium
CGCTGAAAATCTGGGGCCTCGACTGACGCCCTTCGAGGTCATTTTCGTTCGCACGGTGCTGGAGCACCGCGGTATTCACGGCCAGCCGGCATTGGGGGAATTCACTGGCGCCCTTGAAGTGCTGCGTCGCTTCGATGAGCAGTGCATCGCCAATCCCAGCCGCGCCGACGAACGCGCGCCGCGACTGGCTGCCGAAGACATGACCGCCCTGCGTGCCAAGGCCTTCCTGCTCTTCGGCACCATTCGGCCCACACCGGCCCAGTGGCAGCGGGCGCATGCGGCGCTGTTCGGTCCGGCGCTGTGCGAAACCTGTGAGTAGCGCATGCGGTCGGCAACGCCCGAACACTTTGCGAACGCCAGCCCGGAAGAGCTGGAAATCTGGCTACACGCACGTCTCGACGTGCTGGAGCCGCGCGAGGAACAATTGGACGAAGTGGTGAGTGCGGGCGGCGCCTCGCTCGAGCTACGCGCGGAACTGGAGCGCGTGCGCGCCGAGCTGACGTTCTGCCTCGAAACCCTCGATGATCTCGGCGCCAGTCTTGGCGGCGCCGGTTTTCAAAACGCTAGTCCTTGAACGGAGTGATTTGATCCACCAACAGCGTATCGCCCACCTGCACGGCAGCGGCCACGGCTTCCTTGCCTGCAGAGAGGGGGAAGCGATACAACACGTCGCGAAGCGGACCGACAGCAGTCTGGCTCTTGGATGACATTTCAGTCGAACGCCAGATGGGCGGGATCAGGGAGCCATCGGCTTTCAGCAGCCAAATCTGCACGCCTGCAGGCTTCGCAGCCGTGGGTTTGCCCTCGGAGATGCGGGTGCGATTCGGGAACACCACCTGCAAGGTGCAGTAGTCTTTCCTCGCCGTCCACAAAACGGCCGCGACACCCGGGCTGCGCAGTTTTTTCAGATCCTGCGCCACGATGACCGGCTCTTCTGGCGCTGCGATTGTCCCCGCTGCCATCGCGCCACACATCACCAACCACAGAACTGCATGGCGCGGTCGTTTCATGGCTGCCTCCCTGTCGGTAGCCAAACATAGCGCCGAAGGCGGGTTGGCTACAAATTCCGCAGGGGATATTCCCCGTCTCTAATGCTTTCTGGCCGGCGCCGTCGCGCGACGGATGAGCGCCTGAGCACGCCGCCACGCAATATCGGTTCTGACGGTTTCCAGCGATCGTCCTACGAGTCTTCTCCGGCATCGGGCGCCAATGCGGTGCTGGCAGCGGGACAGGGGAGCGGCATATCTCGGGGAGATCCGTGATGGCGCATCTGGTCGTTCGCAGGGCGGGTTTTCATTTACGCACATGCTCCGGTCACCTCCTGTTCCGGTGAGTACCTGCGCAGGGCGAAAAGGTTGTCTGCCACGATCTGATCAGCCGCCATGCTTGAAGTACTGCACTGCACGCTCGTGCTTCTCGGCGGCCGTGCGCGTCCTGAAGGTGCCCAGATTGCGTCGCTTGCCTGTGCGTGCGTCCGGTTTGCGCGAATACAGCCGGTACTTGCCCGACGGCAGCTTGCGGATCATCAGCGTTGCCCGGCAGAACCTGGCGCCGTCGTCTTGCGGTGCTTTTATGACAGTCGCGCAGCAGGCGTGACATTGGCCAGAGCGGTCTTGAGCTTGTTCTTCCAGCCCGCGATGACATCGCCGGTGCCATTCATCATGGCGTCGAAGCCGATCTTCGCGACCTCGGCCGGATCCATCTTGTCTTTGGATGCGCCGGTGACGGTGTCGGTAAGTCCCGCGCGCTCGAAGAACTCCGTGTCCGTGACACCGGGCATCAGGCAGGTCACCGTGATGCCGGTGCCACGGAGCTCTTCGCGCAGCGCCCACGAAAAGGAATCGATGAAGGCCTTGGTGCCGTTGTATACCGCTTGAAAGGTACCCGGCTTGAAGCCCGCCACTGAACCGGTGATGAGGATGCGGCCCCGGTCATGCTTGCGCATCTGATTGCCGATGAGGTGGATCAGATGAATGGTGCCGATGATGTTGGTATCCACCACATGCTTGGCCGCCACGAAATCCTGTTCGAGGAATGCTTCGCCCAGGCCGTGCCCGGCGTTGGCCAGCAGCGCCGCCACCTGACGGTGCTGGATGGCTTCACACAGTGCCCGTACACCTTCCGCGGTGGCCAGATCCACCTGCACGGCCTCTACCGAGGCGCCCAGCGCCTGCAGTTCCTGGGTCACCTCGTCCATGGAGCGATCGGCTGCGATGACCAGATCAAAACCACGACGTGCAGCTTCACAGGCCAGCGCATACCCGATGCCGCTGGAGGCGCCGGTCACGACGGCCAGAGGGCGGAATTCCGGTGTGGCACTCATGAGGCGCTCCGTCATTCAGATGGAACGAGTCTGTGACGCGCCGCAGCCGGGAGTTGTCATCTGCCGGCCCCAAGGCTGCGTAGGATTGCGCTGGCTGTCGCCTGCGCCGCGCCGGCACGGGGGCTTGCCCAGGAGGGAACCCGACTATGTAGCAAGAGCCTCTGCCGCAGCAGCGGGCGTTATACTTGCGAAAACAAGCGGCACGGGAGCAGATGCCGCAAGGGGCAACCATGAATCGACGACTTCTGACTTGCGCGGCATGGTCGGGTCTGCTGATTGCAGGTATTGCGGGCGCGCAGACCGTGACCAAGGGCATCAAAGGCGTTGTGGGTGAGGCCACACCGGTGGTGCTGGTGAAAGAAGGCTTCAAGGCCACTGAGGGACCGCTGCCGCAACCGGATGGCGGCGTGTTGTTCACCGACAACCAGTCCAACCAGATCGTGCGCATTGCGCCCGATGGCGCAATTACCGCCTGGTTCGACAACAGCGGAGGCGCCAACGCGCTCACACGAATGCCCAATGGCGACATCGTCGCCACGCTGGTGGGTGACAAGTTGATCGCGGTGATGAAGCCAGGCTCGCCACCGAGGTCATTGGTGAATGGCTACATGGGTACGCCCTTCAATCGCCCCAACGATCTGGTCGCAAGCCGGCGCGGCGATATCTATTTCACGGACACGGCAGCAGTTGGCGCTACCGGTGCCGCGTTGCCCTCGGCGCTGTACCAGATCACGGAGACCGGTGAGCTGCTGCGCATCACCACCGATATTCCGCGACCCAATGGTGTGGCGCTGAGTCCCGACGATGACACGCTGTACGTGGCCAACACCTCCGGTGAATACATCATCGCCTTCAATGTCGATCGCAAGGGACGTGTGGGCAAGCGCCGTGACGACTTCGCGAAGCTGGAAACGCCGCCGCCGCAGAACGGCGCTGCGCCGGCCAGTGGTGCCGACGGCATCGCCGTCGACGAAGATGGGCGCCTGTATGTAGCCACTACACTGGGCGTGCAGGTGCTGTCGGCCAAGGGCAAGCCGCTGGGTACCATCGAGCTGCCGAAGACGCCGCAGAATCTCGCTTTCGCAGGTCCGGGCCGCAGCGCGCTGTATGTGGTAGGCCGCGGCTCGGTGTTCCGGATCGCCACGCTGACGCATGGACCTGATCGCGAAGGCAAGTAGTTCAATTTTTTTCTGAGGAGAGACAGTGTCGGACGCAGATGTTCTGAAGCTCAATGCGGAGCTGTCGTTGCAGTTGGCCAATTACTGGCATGAGATCGATACCAACCTGGGGCGCAATGCTTCGCAGTACTACACCGAGGATGCCGAGTTCCATGGGCAGTTTGCGTCGTACCTGGGCGTGGCGAAGATCCAGCAGTTTTATGACTGGCGCCGCGAGCAGGGCCCACGTCTGGCCGTGCACTGCTTTACCAATCATCGCGCCTGGTTCACCGGCGCCGATAGCTGTGAGGCGACGAACTATCTGTTCCTGTATGCGAAGAATGGCGTGAAGGTGCTGCCCACGCATCCACCCATTACCATCTCGCTGGCCACGGACAAGTACCGCCGCGTCAATGGTCGATGGCTGTGTACGTATCGCCGCTTCGAACACCTGTTCGAGGGCGATACGCCGATTACAAATCCGAAGCTTTAGGCCCGGCTTCCACGACCGCCAGGCACGAAGACGGACTTGGCGGTGTTGTAGAAGAAGGCGGAGCGGTCTTTCGCCGTGAGCCCGCTGGCGGCATCCACGAATCGCTTCACGTACGCCACATCGTCCACTTCGACATTGCCGTGATCCGAGCCCCAGCACAGGTGATCGGAGCCAAAGGTCTTCACCATGTATTCGATGAAAGGCTTCAGCTCCACGGCGGGCTTGCTGGCCTGCTTGGCGTAGTCCTCCATTTCCGAGATCAGGAAGCTGGTGAACTTGTAGTAGACGTTCTTGTGCGCGGCCAGCGCAATGTGCTCCGGGGTCAGGCCGAAGGTGTCGGGCAGCTTCTCTGGATGCGGGAAGGCGATGTGGTCCAGCGCGATCTTCACATTGGGGTAGCGGACGGCGTATTCAGCCACCTTCTTCACCGCCGGGCTGGTGTTGTTGCCCAGGATCATCAGCACCACGCAAATGCCCAGCTCGTTGCAGGTGTTCCACATGTTCTGCGCCGCATCCGAGAAGAACGCAAGATTGTCGGCTTGCGGGTTCGGTGAGCCGCTGTAGCGCACGGCCGTGAGGTGATTGTCCTTGGCCCACTTGCGCAGCAGATCGGGAGTGGCCGCGTCGGTGGGATTCAGGATGACCACCGGCAGGATGCGTTTCGGATACTGCCTGGACACATCGAGCAGGTAGCTGTTGTCGGTGCCGTAGGTGCTGTTGTATTGCACGCCCGTGCCCATCTCCACGCCCACCTGATCCCAGAAGGCGAACACCGTCTTCGGGTTCATGGGATTGGCGCTGGCCTTGGCGATCATGCGCTCCGCGCCATAGCGGGCGCCCGTGGCGTTGAACGGATATTTGTCAGGCTCGTTGGTATAGAAGTGTGCGTGCGTGTCGAAGAGCTTCACGCTTGGCCCCGCGGAGAAGGCGCCGCGGGGCAGGGAACTCGCAGCGGCGGCGGCCACTGCGGAGGCAACGAAGGTACGGCGCTTGATCATCATGTTTTTCTTTCCCTTTAATCTGGCGTGAAGGTGGTGCGGGCGATGTGGCGCACGCCGCCATCGGACTTGACCTTGTCGTTCTTGCTGTTGAAGTAGTACACGGCCAGCACCTTGCCCTTGCTGGCTTCAACGGCCTGCGGATAACCCAGATCCCAGCTGCCACCGTCATCGCGCAGGACGAGCTCGGGATTCCAGGTGAGTCCTTCGTCTTCACTCACGGAGGCGCGCACGCCATAGGGCGGCAGACGGTAGCCATATACGGCGACCAGGCGGCCATCCTGCATGCGCACCAGGCTGGTGGGTGCGCCGAAATCATTGATGCGCGAGCGGAAGGCCCAGGTGCCGCCGCCGTCGTCGCTGTAGTACATCTCGCTCCACATGTCGCCCTGCGGGCTGCGCTGGCAGCGCAGCGTGCACAGGATGCGGCCGCTAGGCAGCTGGATGCCCCGCGGATAGAACCAGCGATGACCCCCGAAGGCGAAGGAAGAAGCCAGCTTGGCCCAGTCGCCATCGGTGGCGGCGTAGGGATCATGCTCGGGCGTGACGAAGGACTGGAAATGCCAGGTGGAACGATCGGCCGTGCTCAGGAACACCATGGGGCGGCGATTCCACCCGTCCTTGCTGATCATGGTAAGGAACAGCATGCTGCGGCCGTCGGAGCGCACCATCTGCGAAGAATTGCTCGAGATGCCGGGCATGCCTTCGGTGGGCAGGCGATAGTTGCGCGACCAGCTGCGGCCGGCATCCTTCGAGACCCGGACATAGGGCCGGCTGGTCGGCTGACCGAAGAACGAGCACTGCGTCCACACCAGCGTGTTCTTGTCGAGGAAGTCGATGGGGCCGAGTTCGGCGACGCTCTCGCCGGTGCCGTCATGTGGCACGAGAGTGCTGCCGGGATAGGTCTGCAGCGGATCCTTGTCCCAGGTCTTGCCACGATCGTGTGAGCGCGCGGAGGTGAGCGTGGCGCCACCCTTCATCACCACATTGTGGTTGAGGCTGTCGACATTGCCGTAGTCGGCCGGCGTACGGATGAAGTTGGCGATCAGCGTGCCATCACCGGTTTCGAAGAATCCCTGCGTATAAGGCCAGGCGCAGAATTCATTCTCGTTGCGGTACACCACGCCATGTTCGGAGTTCTTCGCCTGGCGTGGAGGTGCGAAGCGGCGGATGGCGCCAAGCGCAGAGCCTGAAAGCGAGGTGGCGGCTGCCGTGGCAATGGCAGAGCCCAGGAAAGCACGACGCAACATGAGACCCCCTTGGATTCCCTGAAGGCGCATCTAAAGCGCATCGGCGCGCGTGGAATTGCTTCAGGCGGAAGTATCACCGCGCAAATTGGTTACTTTGCGCCGTACAGTCGGGCGGCGGTGTCGTGCAGGAATGCAGCCCGTTCGCGCGCATTGAGCAGCCGCCCTGCAGCGCGGCCCATGGCGGCTTTTTCTCCATACGTCCAGCGCAGGCTCTGGCCCACATCCGAACCCCACACCAGCCGTTCGGCGCCGAACTCGTCGGCCAGGCGGCGGATCAGCTTGTCGGCCGGCACACCGGCTTCGTGGAGACGTTCCATGTTCACTTCGGTGAGCTTGAAGTGCACGTTTTGTGTATCCCTGAAACGCCCGATGAAATCTTGGACACCGAAGTCCGGTGCCGGGGGCATCAGCAACTCTCCGGTGACGCCGGAATCGCGCGCCCAGTTCATTTCCACCAGCGTGGCGCCATAGGGCGTACCCAGATGATCGATGAGGATGGGCAAGGTCGGGAACATCTTTGCGATGATGTGCAGCAGTGGCAGCACGTAGGGCAGCTGGTTCTGGAAGATGATGAGGGTCATCGGTACGTTCAGATCCGCGCAGGCCTGCCATACCTGCAATGCGGCCGGTGAGCTCATCCAGGCTGTATCCAGATGCGCGGGGCGGGTGTTGGCCATTCGAAAACCGCGCACGCGCTGACTTTTCACCATGGCCGTGAATCGCGCCGGTGTTTCGGGGTCCTGCGTGTCGAGGATCACGACCGGCAGCAGGCGGTCCGGAAATTTTCGCGCTGCCTCGATGATGTAGCTGTTGTCATGACCATAGAGATGGCCTCGCTGCACCACGCAGGCTGTCGGCACCTGGTTTGCGTCCATCATGCCGATCAATCCTTCGGCAGTGACGATGTATTCGGTGCGCTTGGGTACTGGCAGATCGGGGCGCAGCGCGCGCGGCGGATAGCGATCCCAATCATCGCTGATCAGGTGCGCATGCGTATCGAACAGAACTTCAGAGTGCGGCGACATATCCGCCATCCAGTGGAATCGTGGTGCCGTTGACGTATGCGCCGGCGCGCGAGGCCAGGAATACCACCAGTCCTTCGATGTCGTCGGAGGTTCCCGGCCGATTCAGTGGAATGTATGTCTCGATGCTCTTGCGCATGGCCACGCTTTCAACATCGTTCATCCGCGTGGGGAAGGGGCCTGGTGCGATGGCGTTGACCGCGATCTGGTCCTTGCCCAGACGTTTGCACAGTGCGCGCGTGATGTGATGCAACGCGGCTTTCGATGCGCCATATGGAAAGGCGTCCCAGTTCGGAATGTGCAGGCCGCCGATGGAGCCGATGTTGATGATGCGCGCAGGATCGCCGGGTTGAGTGGCTGCGCGTAGTGGCGTCAGCAGTTGCTGCACCAGGAAGAATGCGGCACGCAGATTTACATTCAGAACTTGATCCCAGTCCGCCGGCGTCACGTTCTCCAGCGTTCCGGTGTAGTTGGCGCCCGCATTGTTCACCAGCAGGTGCAGATGCTGTTCGTGGCGGGCGAATTCCGCAGCCAATGCCTGCGGCGCAGCAGCCTCCGTCAGATCTGCCGCCAGACCAATGCATTGCCCATCCTTCGCGAGCTGAACCGCCACCTCGCGGGTGCGCTCGCGATCGCGCCCGGTGATGTACGTCTTCACGCCACGGCGCACCAGGCCACGTGCAATCATCTGGCCAATACCGCTGGTGCCACCGGTAACCAGTGCCACCTTGCCCTGAATATCAAATAGCTGATCCACAAACCCTCCCGAGCAGACTATGTTCGCACCGAAAGCGCGCAGCACTGTTGCTTAAACCCTTCCGACGCCTCTGGCGTCCTGGTTGGCTAGCCAACTAGACGTAGTCCACAGAGATTGGGTGGACAAAACAACCAACTTGTAACAATTGAACGCACTTCACGTTTTGCGCAAGCCAGCGCCGTTACACATAAATGGATTCGCACGGCGAAATTTTGGGTCGATCGCTGCCAAGGGATAGGAACTTCGATCATGAGCAGTAGAAGGGCAAGTCCAGGAGAAAATGCCGGCTTCCGGCCGGAGAATACCGGCGTACTGAATGCCGAGCAGACCCTGACCATGCTTGCGCTGCCGGAACCACAAACCCCCGAAGAGCTGGGCGTGGAGGCTCTGCACCACGCCACCTTCGGGCAGCTGCCCATGGGCGTGGGCTATGCCACGCGTGATGGCACCTTCATCTGGTGCAACGAGACCTTCGACCGCATGCTGGGTCTGGAGCCGGGTGCGCACAAGCAGAAATCCATCCGCGAGCTCACGCATGCCGCGGACTTCGGCAACAACGATGCCCTGCTGACCGATCTGTGGGAGGGCCGTATTCCTTCCTACACCCTGGAGAAGCGCTGCGTGCGTCGCGATGGCGTGACGCTGTGGGTGCACGTGACGGCGGCGATGATCCGCACCAGCGAGGGTCGGCCGGTGTGTACGGTGGGATTCCTGGAAGACATCTCCGCGCGCAAGCACATGGAAGAGGAAGTCGAGCGGGTGCAGAAAGCGCTGATGGACGCTTCGCGCCAGGCTGGCATGGCGGAAGTGGCCACCAACGTGCTGCACAACGTGGGCAATGTGCTCAATAGTGTGAATGTGTCGGCCAGTCTCGCGGCCGATCGCATCAAGGGCAGCAAGGGCGCGCGTCTGGCCGATGCAGCCGCATTGCTGGAACAACACAAGGCCGATCTGCCGGGATTTTTCACGCGCGATCCGCGCGCAGCCAAGTTGCCGCAGTATCTGACCGCACTGGCGGTGCAGCTGAAGAGCGAGCGCGACGGTCTGCTGAAGGAATTGACCGACCTGCGCGCCAACCTCGATCACATCAAGGAAGCCGTCAACATGCAGCAGGCTTACGCCAGGCGCTGTGGCGTGCTCGAGACAGTGACTGTGGAAGAGCTGGTCGAGGACAGTCTGCGGATGAACACCGGTGCGCTGACGCGCCATCAAGTGGTGTTGAAGCGTGATTATCGCGCCAAACCCGAGATCACTGTGGACAAGCACAAGGTGCTGCAGATCCTGGTGAACCTGATCCGCAACGCCAAGTACGCCTGCGATGAATCCGGCCAGAAGGACAAGCAGGTCACCATCCGCATTCAAGCCACACGCGAGGGCGGCGCATGCATTTCTGTGGTCGACAACGGCGTGGGCATCGCGCCAGAGGTCATGAGCCGGTTGTTCACACACGGCTTTACCACACGTAAGTCCGGTCACGGCTTTGGGCTGCACAGCGCAGCCCTGGCTGCGAAGGAGCTGGGCGGTTCGCTGAGTGCGGTCAGCGAAGGCCTGGGTCATGGCGCAATGTTCCAGTTGACGCTGCCGTCAACACCGCCGGAGCGCGGCAATGGCTGAGTCCAGTGATCGCAGCACGGGGGCGCATCTGGCGCTGGCGAATGTCAATCGCCGCGTGCTCGTGATCGACGACAACCAGTCTATCCATGAGGATTTCCGCAAGGTGCTGGCGCAGCCGCTCGTTGGCGAGGCCGCACTGGACTTGCTGGAATCCGAGCTATTGGGCGGCACGGCACCTGTCGCCGCGCCACAGTTCGAACTTGATTCCGCTCTGCAAGGTGATGAGGGTGTTCGCAGGGTGCAGAAGGCTCTCGATGAGGGACGGCCGTTCGCGCTGGCCTTCGTCGACATGCGCATGCCGCCCGGCATGGATGGTCTGCAGACCATCGAGCAGCTTTGGAAGGTGGATCCCGCCGTCCAGGTGGTCATCTGCTCCGCTCATTCGGATTACGAGTGGAACGAGGTGATGGCACGGCTGAATTATTCGGACAAGCTGCTGGTGCTGCGCAAACCCTTCGAGCCCATCGAGGTGCAGCAATGTGCGGCCGCGCTGTGCCAGAAATGGCAGAACGAGAGGCTGATCCGCAATCAGGTGGCCTCGCTGGAAAAGGCCGTGGCTACCCGCACCCGCGGACTGGAAGCGGCAAACCGACAGCTGCGGCACATGGCCACCCATGATTCGCTTACGGGCCTTCCGAACCGCGCGCTGCTCGAAGATCGCCTGCATCAGGCCATTGCCCAGGCGCTGCGCAAGGACGAGCACTTTGCCGTGCTGGTGTGCGATCTGGACCGCTTCAAGCTGGTCAACGATTCCATGGGGCACCACGCCGGCGATGTGTTTCTGCAGGAAATCGCGCGGCGGCTGGCGGGCTGCGCACGTGAATGCGACACACTGGCGCGGCAAGGCGGGGATGAATTCGTGTTTGTGCTGGGGGCGCCCTCGAGCGAGGCGGAAGCCGAAGCCGTATCGACGCGTGCACTGGCCGCGTTGGCGCTGCCCATGCGCATCGACGGCATCGACATCCACACCTCGGCCAGTTTCGGCGTGGCGGTGTTTCCGCGCGACGGCGATCGTGCCGAGCTGCTGCTGAGCAATGCCGATGCGGCCATGTATCACGCCAAACAGCGCGGCGGCGGCCTGCAGCAGTTCAATGCAGACATGGGCGGCACGGCGCAGTACCGGCTGCGTCTGGAAAGCGACCTGCACCAGGCCCTGAAAGCCGGCCAGCTCGAACTGCACTACCAGCCAAAGGTGGACACACTCAGTGGCGCTGTACGCAGCGCCGAGGCGTTGCTGCGGTGGCGTCACCCCGAGCGTGGCTACATTCCACCGAATGAATTCATTCCGATTGCCGAGGAGACGGGACAGATCGGCATCATCGGCAATTGGGTGCTGCATGAGGCGTGCCGCCAGGCCAGGGTGTGGGCCGATCAAGGCATGCCTTCGCTGCGTGTGGGTGTGAACATTT
>DATNCK010000094.1:0-15787 GCA_035571575.1 Steroidobacteraceae bacterium
CCGATGGGCAGGTTCTCGCGCAGCTTGAACGACGCGATGGCCTTCTTCGACTTTGTGATCAGCGGCTTCTGGCCGGTGATCTTCGCCATGTCGGCGGCGGCGGCATCGACCACTTTGCGGTCGGCCACGGCTTCGCCCACACCCATGTTGACCGTGATCTTGGTGATCTTCGGCACCTGCATGGGGTTCTTCAGGCCAAGGTCCTTCGCCAGCTTCGGCTGGACGGTGGACTTGTAGTATTCGTGCAGTCTGGTCATTTTCGTCTGCCTAATCCGTCTTGCCTGGCACTCACTTGACGTCGAGCACTTCTTTGTTCGACTTGAGGAAGCGCACCCGCTTGCCGTCAGCCAGCGTCTTGATGCCGATGCGGTCGGCCTTCTTGGCGCCACTGTTCCAGATGGCCACCTTCGAGGCATGCAGTGGCATGGCCTTGTCCTGGATGCCGCCCGGCAGGTTCTTCTGCGGATTGCCGCGGGCGTGCTTCTTCGAGACGTTCACGCCATCGACCAGCAGCTTGCCGTCGGACAACACCTGCGCCACCTGACCCGTGCGGCCCTTGTCCCTGCCGGACAGGACCACCACCTGATCGCCTTTGCGAATCTTGTTCATCTCGCCAAACCTCTACAGAACTTCCGGCGCCAGCGAAATGATCTTCATGAAGCGCACGTTGCGCAGCTCGCGCGTCACCGGTCCGAAGATGCGCGTGCCGATGGGCTCGAGCTTCGGATTCAGCAGCACGGCCGCATTGCCGTCGAAACGGATCAGCGAGCCATCGGGACGGCGCACGCCAAACGCGGTGCGTACCACCACGGCGTCATACACCTCGCCCTTCTTCACCTTGCCGCGCGGGATCGCGTCCTGGACGCTGACCTTGATGACGTCACCAACCGATGCGTAGCGGCGATGCGAGCCGCCCAGCACCTTGATGCACTTCAGGGTCCTGGCGCCGCTGTTGTCGGCGGCATTGAGCACTGTCTGCATCTGGATCATTTCTGCAATACCTCTGCGAGCTTCAGACGCCCGACGCCCGCTGGATCACGGACACGAGCTTCCACGTCTTGCGACGGGAAATCGGCCGGCACTGCGAAATCGTCACCGTGTCGCCCTCGCGTGCTTCGCTGGTCTCGTCATGAGCCAGCAGCCGCGTCGTGCGACGGATGTACTTGCCATAGCGCGCATGCTTCAGCACGCGCGGAATCTCGACCGCAATGGTCTTCAGGGTCTTCGCACTGACGACCTTTCCGGTCAGCGTGCGCTGCGCCACGTCGGCCGTTTTCGCCTCGGCTGCTTCCACCTTCACTTACTTGCCTCCCGTCTTGCCGCGCTGCTCTCGCTGCACGGTCTTCAGGCGCGCGATGTTCTTGCGCACCTTGCCGAACTGGTCGGGCTTCGGCGCCTGACCGGTGGCGCGCTGCAGCCGCAGCGCGAATTGTTCCTTGCGCAGGCTGACCAGTTCACTGGTCAGGTCCTGGGCGGACTTGCTACGAAGATCACTCGCTTTCATCAGCGCACCTGCCGCTTCACGAAGGAAGTGGTCACCGACAGCTTGGCGCCAGCCAGGCGGAACGCCTCGCGGGCCGTGGCTTCGGGCACACCTTCCATTTCAAACAGAATCTTGCCGGGCTGGATCTTGGCCACCCAGTACTCGACGTTGCCCTTGCCGGCGCCCATGCGCACTTCCAGCGGCTTCTTCGAAACCGGCACGTCCGGGAACACGCGCACCCAGATCTGGCCGCCGCGCTTCACGGCACGCGCCATCGCGCGACGCGCGGCTTCGATCTCACGCGCCGTCATGCGCGCCCGCTCGGTGGCCTTCAGGCCGAATTCGCCAAAGGCCACATGGCTGCCGCGCTGCGCGAGGCCCGTGTTACGGCCCTTGAACTGCTTGCGGTACTTGGTTCGCTTCGGTTGCAACATGACTCGTCAAATCCTTCAGGCGGAGGCGGGCTGCTCGGCGGCCGGTGGAGCTGCGGCAGGCGCATCGGCTGCGGCCTCTTCCACCACTTCCGGAACCACGTCGAACACTTCGCCCTTGAAGATCCACACCTTGATGCCGATCACGCCGTAGGTCGTGCGCGCTTCGGCGGTGGCGTAGTCGATATCGGCGCGGAAGGTGTGCAGCGGCACGCGACCTTCGCGCGACACTTCCGTGCGGGCGATTTCCGAGCCGTTCAGGCGGCCCGACAGGCGCACCTTCATGCCCAGCGCACCGCTGCGCATGGTGCTCATCACCGCGCGCTTCATGGCACGGCGGAACATCACGCGCTTCTCGATCTGCTGCGCGATGCCTTCGGCGACCAGCTGCGCATCCATCTCGGGCTTGCGGATCTCGGCCACGTTGAGCCGCACATCGTTCACCGGCATGCCGACCAGGCGTGCGGTCTCGGCGCGCAGCTTCTCGATGTCCTCGCCCTTCTTGCCGATCACGATGCCGGGACGGGCCGTGTGGATGGTCACGTTCACCTTGCGGGCGGCGCGCTCGATGTGCACGCGGCTGACCGAGGCGTCGGCGAGCTTCTTGCGCAGGAATTCACGCACCTGGAAATCGGTGTAGATCTGATCCGCGAACTGCTTCTTGCCGGCGTACCACTTGGACACCCAGTCACGGGTGATGCCGAGGCGGATGCCTACCGGGTTGACCTTCTGGCCCATTCGCTATTCCTTCCTGCCGTCGCTGACATGAATGGTGATATGGCTGGTGCGCTTGACGATGCGGTTGCCACGGCCCTTGGCGCGGGCATGGAAACGCTTCATCAGCGGCGCCGCATCCACCTGGATGGAGGCAATCTTCAGCTCGTCGATGTCCGCGCCGTGGTTGTGCTCGGCATTGGCAACCGCCGATTCCAGCGTCTTGAGCACCAGCTCAGCGCCCTTCTTCGGCATGAAGCGCAGCTGCGAGAGCGCCAGGCCCACGCGCTTGCCACGCACCACGTCGGCGATCAGCCGGCACTTCTGCGGCGAAATATGTGCGTACTTGAGTTTGGAGAATGTCTGCATGGCTTTAAGTCGAGGCTGCGACCTTCTTGTCGCCGCCATGTCCCTTGAAGATGCGCGTCGGGGAGAACTCGCCCAGCTTGTGGCCGACCATGTTCTCGGTGATCAGCACCGGAATGTGCTGTTTGCCGTTGTGCACGGCCAGCGTCAGGCCAACCATTTCTGGAGTGACCATCGAGCGGCGCGACCAGGTCTTGATCGGCTTGCGATCGTTCTTGCCCGCGGCAATCTCCACCTTCTTGGCCAGGTGCAGATCGACGAACGGACCTTTCTTCAGTGAACGTGGCACCGCTTACTTCCTCCGCTGCACGATCATGTTGCTCGTGCGCTTGTTGTGCCGGGTCTTGAAACCCTTGGCCTTCTGTCCCCACGGCGACACCGGGTCAGGATTGCCCTGGCCGGACTTGCCCTCGCCACCACCGTGCGGGTGATCGACCGGGTTCATCACCACGCCGCGCACTGTCGGACGGATGCCGCGCCAGCGCTTGGCGCCGGCCTTGCCGTACTGGCGCAGGTTGTGTTCGTCATTCGACAGCTCGCCCAGCGTGGCGCGGCAATCGATGTGCACCTTGCGCGTCTCTCCCGACTTCAGCCGGATGAAGGCATAGATGCCTTCGCGCGAGGTGTACTGAACCGAGGCCCCGGCGCTGCGCGCCATCTGGCCACCCTTGCCCGGCTTCATCTCGACGTTGTGCACGATCGAGCCCACCGGAATGTGGCGCAGCGCCATCGAATTGCCCGGCTTGATCGGTGAATCGGAACCCGAGCGGATCTCATCCCCCGGCTTCACGCCCTTGGGCGCGAGAATGTACCGGCGCTCACCGTCGGCATACTTGATCAGTGCGATGTGCGCAGTGCGGTTCGGATCGTACTCCACCGTCTCGACCGTGCCGGCGATGCCGTCCTTGTCGCGCTTGAAGTCGATGAAGCGGTATTTCTGCCGCGAGCCGCCGCCCTTGTGGCGCGTGGTGATGCGACCGAAATGATTGCGCGCGCCGGTCTTGCTCTGCGAGGCAGTCAGCGGACCGTACGGATCGCCCTTGTGCAGATGCGAGCGGTCTACCTTGATGACGAAACGCGCACCCGGCGACGTCGGCTTGAGTTTGATCAGTGCCATCGCGGCTTACCCTTGCTTCTTCATGGCCTGGGCTTCGTAGTCGATCGCCTGGCCTTCAACCAGACGCACGTAAGCCTTTTTCCAATCCTGCGTGCGTCCGATGCGCTGACCGAAACGACGGTCCTTGCCCGGCTCGTTCGACACCTGCACGCCCGCAACCTTGACGTCGAACATCATCTCGACGGCCTGCTTGATCTCGGTCTTGTTCGCATCGCGGCGCACCTTGAACGCGTACTGGTTGGCGTTCTGCATGGCCAGCGCGGTCTTCTCGGTGATATGCGGCGCCACCAGCACCGTGGCCAGACGTTCGCGGCTCATTGCAGGCGCTCCTCGATCAGCTTCACGGCGCCGACGGTCATCAGCACCTTGTCGTATGCAGCCAGCGCCACCGGATTCACGTCAGCGACGGTGATGACATCGACATGCGGCAGGTTGCGCGCAGCCAGCATCAGCTTGTCGTCCTGCGCCTCGATCACGATCAGCGTGTTCTCGAGCGACAGCTTCTTCAGCTCGCCGATCAGCAGCTTGGTGCGCGGCTCGGCGACGGCCAGCGCCTGCGTGACCACCAGGCGGTCGGTGCGCACCAGCTGGCCAAGCATCGAGCGGATGCCCGCGCGATACATCTTGCGATTGATCTTCTGCTCGTAGTTGCGCGGACGCGCGGCGAAGGCGCGGCCACCGCCCACCCAGATCGGGCTGCGGATCGAGCCGGCACGGGCCTGGCCCGTACCCTTCTGCGAGTGCGGCTTGCGGCCGCCGCCACGCACTTCGGCGCGGCTCTTCTGGCGCTTGGTGCCCGAGCGACCACCGGCCATGTAGGCGGTGACCAGCTGGTGCACCAGCGCTTCGTTGTACTCGGCACCGAAGGTCGTGTCGGAAACCGACAGTTCGGAGCCCCCATTGGCGACTTTAAGCTTCATGTCTCAAGCCTTATTTCTTGCCGTCCGACTTCTTGGTGTCGGCCTTCTTGCTCGGCGTAATGCTCTTGCGCTTCGCCAGGCGCGCGGCCTTCACGGAAGGACGCACGATCACTTCGCCACCCTCGGAGCCGGGCACGGCGCCGCTGATCAGCAGCAGGTTGCGCGCAACGTCGATCTCGACGACACGCAGGTTTTCGATGGTCCGGCGCTTCACGCCCATGTGGCCCGACATGCGCTTGCCAGGGAACACGCGGCCAGGCGTCTGACGCTGACCGATCGAGCCGGGAGCGCGGTGCGTCACCGAATGGCCGTGCGAGGCAGGTCCACCCGCAAAGTTGTGGCGCTTCATCGTGCCCGCGAAGCCCTTGCCGATGGTGGTGCCCGTGACATCCACCAGCTGGCCGGCCTTGAAAATCTCCGCGGTGAACTCGGTGCCCGGCTTCACATCGGTGGCTTCAGTGGCTTCGAGCCGGAATTCCACCAGTGAGCGACCGGGTTCGACCTGGGCCTTCGCGTAATGACCGGCCACAGCCTTCGAAAACAGCTGTGCACGGCGCTTGCCGTAGGTGACCTGCACGGCGCGATAGCCGTCGCCATCACCGGATTTCACCTGGGTGACGCGATTGGCCAGCACTTCGACCACGGTGACAGGCACGGACTCGCCCGCTGCCGTGAAAACTCGCGTCATGCCGCACTTGCGGCCGACCAGACCGATTGTCATCTCACATTCCTCTGTCACAGGGGCGGAAATTCAGGAAGGTGCACGCGAGACAGGCGAAGCTTCAGCTGCGAGAGCAGCATTTCGCGTGGCTCGAGTGGTATTGGCCTTGTTTAGTGGCCAACCATTCCCGAATCCGCATCCGTAAACGCGGGCCGCCGGAAAAGCCGACGGCGTCAAAAGGGCGCGCAGTATATGCAGCAGGCCGGCGCGTAACAAGCCCTTGAGGCATGCGGTTTGCAGAGTATCGTGCTGCGGTGCAGCAAATCAGCCCTTGAAGCCCTTGGCCACCAGATAGACCTCCCGCGACTCCTTGCGCGAGGCCGCCGGCTTGCGGATCAGCACCTTTTCGAAATGCCGGCGCAGCTCCTTGAGGTACTGGTCGGAGCCGGCGCCCTGGAACATCTTGGCAACGAAGGTGGCGCCGGGTTTCAGTGTCTTCTGCACGGTATCCAGCGCCAGTTCCAGGAAATAGATCGAGGAGGCCTGGTCAGCGGAATCGATGCCGGTGATGTTTGGTGCGATGTCGGAAATGATCAGGTCGAACTTGCCGCTGCCCAGCCAGCCGAGCAGCTGCTGCACGATTGCGTCTTCGGTGAAGTCGCCCTGGATGAAGTCGACATTCTTCAATCCATCCATGGGCAGGATGTCGGTGGCCAGCACCCGCCCCTTCTCGCCAACGAGCTTGCCGGCCACCTGCGACCAGCCGCCGGGGGCAGAGCCCAGATCCATCAGCCGCATGCCCGGACGGATGAGTTTGTCCTTTTCATTGAGCTCGATGAGCTTGTAGGCCGAACGCGAGCGGTAGCCATCCTTCTGCGCCTGTTTGACGAAGGGATCGCTGAGGTGGCGCGACATCCAGCTCGCGCTGCTTTTTGACCGGGGCATTGCTTTGGGGAATCACGCGCTAGAATCGTGCGCATTCTATCCCTCTGCCGGATTTACCGGCCAGGAAGTCGGCGGTGATCCGCATTACCGAGCTGCCTTTGCCGCTCGACTACACACCGGAAGGCTTGCGACGGGCTGTCGTCGAACGCCTCGCCATCGCTGACGACGCGCTGCTCGATCTCACGCTGTTCAAGCGCAGCTATGACGCGCGCAAGAAGAACAGCGGCATCCTGTTCATCTGCATCGTCGATGTTCAGGTGCGTGATGAGGCTGCGGTACTGCGGCGCAACGCACGCGACCGCAGCATCGGCGTCGCTCCCGACACAACCTATCATCCGGTAGCGCAGGCGCCTGCCTCGCTGCGCGAACGCCCGCTGGTGGTGGGATTCGGTCCCTGCGGATTGTTCGCGGCGCTGCTGCTCGCGCAGATGGGATTCAAACCCATCGTGCTGGAACGCGGGCGAGAAGTACGACGACGCACGAAAGACACCTGGGCACTGTGGCGGCAGAACACGCTGACGCCTGAATCCAACGTGCAGTTCGGTGAAGGTGGCGCGGGTCTGTTTTCCGACGGCAAACTCTACAGCCAGATCAAGGATCCGAGGTTTTACGGCCGCAAGGTGATGCAGGAATTCGTGCGCGCCGGCGCGCCGCCGGAAATTCTGTACGTGAGCAAGCCACATATCGGCACCTTCCGGCTCACCGGCGTGGTGTCGGCGATGCGCGAGGAAATCATCGCGCTCGGCGGCGAGGTGCGCTTCGAGAGCAGAGTCGCCGATCTGAACATCGAGAACGGCGGTGTCGAGGGCGTGGTGCTCGACAATGGCGAGACGCTGCACAGTCGCCATGTGGTGCTCGCGCTGGGGCACAGCTCACGCGACACCTTCCGCATGCTCGAGCGGCGCGGTGTGTTCCTGGAAGCCAAACCTTTTGCCATCGGATTGCGCATCGAACATCCACAGTCGATGATCGATGTGGCGCGCCTCGGACGTTTCGCCGGTCGTCCCGAACTGGGCGCCGCCGACTACAAGCTCGTGCACCACGCGCGCAATGGCAGATCGGTGTACAGCTTCTGCATGTGCCCGGGCGGCATGGTGGTGGCCGCCACCTCTGAACCCGGGCGCGTGGTCACCAATGGCATGAGCCAGTATTCGCGCAATGAGCGCAACGCCAATGCCGGCATCGTGGTCGGTATCAATCCATTGCAGGATTATCCAGGCGGGCCTCTCGCCGGCGTTACGCTGCAGGAATCACTGGAATCCCAGGCATTCGTTCTCGGTGGCAGCAACTATTGTGCACCCGGTCAGCTGCTCGGTGATTTCGTGCGGGGCGAAAGCTCGGCGCAGCTGGGTGAGGTGGTGCCTTCGTACCAGCCCGGTGTGCAGCTCGGCGATCTGTCGCAGGCATTACCGGCGTATGCCGTCGAGGCCATACGCGAAGCGCTGCCAGCCTTCGGCAGCCAGATCCGGGGCTTCGATCGCGACGACGCGGTGCTGACAGGCGTCGAGACCCGCACCTCATCGCCGGTGCGCATCACGCGCGATGCGCAATCGCTGCAGAGTCTGAACGTGCGCGGCCTGTATCCCTGCGGCGAAGGTGCAGGCTATGCGGGCGGTATCCTCTCGGCGGGCGTCGATGGCATCAAGGTGGCGGAAGCCGTCGCACGGAGCCTGTCATGAAGTTTGAAGACATCAAGAAGCTGCACCAGCGCAAATACCGCGAGGAGTTCGGCTGCTTTCTGCTGGAAGGCGAGCACCTGGTACAGGAACTGCAGAAGGCGGCAGTGCATGACGCGCGCCTGCGCGTAAGTGAAATCTACTTCACGCGCGAGTACGCGCACTGGACCAGTCAGCTGGCAACCCATGTGGTCAATTCGCGCCACATGACGCAACTCAGTGAAACCCGTGCGCCGCAGGGCATTGCCGCGGTGGTGCCGCTGCTGACCACGCCTGCACCTCGGGTCGGTGAACGCGCCATCTACCTGCACGAGATACAGGACCCGGGCAATCTCGGCACCATCCTGCGGACGCTGGCCTGGTTCGGGAACTTCCGCTGCCTGCTCAGTCCGGACAGTGTCGATGTGTACAACGGCAAAGCCGTACGCGCCAGCATGGGCGCCATCTTTCACGTGCCAGTAGAGATCGACGTGGAGATTGACGCGTTGCATGATCGCTTTGAGCGCATCGCGAGCCTGGATCTGGCGGGCGACTCCATCGCATCCCCCGCATTCCGGGACTTTCAGTGCTACGTGTTCGGCAATGAAGCGCGTGGCCTGCCGCGGGACGCACTCGCAGATCTGAAGGCAAGGCCGTTCACGATTGAGGGAAGCGGAGTGATGGAGTCTCTGAACGTCGCCGCGGCATTGACGATCTGCCAGTACGAACTGCACCGCTCGCCGCGCACCTGACAACGCGGCGGCGCCGGGCATTGCGCACCGACGCTGGCATCCCGTCACCGCTGCAGTCTTCGCGCGCTGCAGTGCAACCCACCCGCTCCACGCGGATGAGGCTGCTGACTGCGACGACGGTTGCAGCGGCCTACTAAACTAAATCTGCCGCTGACTGTTAACTTGTCAACAGCTGGTTGAATCTGGTGACATCCTAGGGACGCAGGACGATTCCTACATATTCCCGTAGGACGATACTGACTATCAGTGGGTCAATTCCCTCTCATATAAGAAGGGAGATCAAGTGCTGAAGCTGGCGACGGAAAGACAGGACTACTTTGTGCTGAGCAGGAAGGCGAAGAGGCTTTCCTTGCCGGATGGACCTGAATTTCGCGTGGCGCTGATGGGTGATGTTTCAACGCAGCACCTCGCACCGCTGCTTCAGGTGCTCATTACCGACAGCGGCCTGCGCCCCGTCCTCTATGAAGCCGGGTTCGACACCGTCGAACTCGAGGCGCTGAATCCCGACTCCGCGCTGTACGCGTTTACGCCACAACTGATCGTGATACTGCAAGGCACGTACAAGCTGCGCGCTGCGTACTGCGACTATCCCGGTGACCGTCGCCAGTTCGCCAGCGATCGCGCCGCGGCAATCGAGGCCACCTGGAAGGCTATTCGTTCGCGCACCGGCGCGCCCATCCTGCAGAGCACTTTTGTGCTGCCCTATGAGCGGCCCTTCGGCAATTACGGCCTGCTGATGTCCGACACGCTGCATGGCGCAGTCACGGAGCTGAATCAGCAGATCCATCGGCGCGCGCGGGCGAACGAGGGAGTATTGCTGAATGACGTGGACTACCTGGCCGCGTGGCACGGGCGCAGCCAGTTCATCGACGAGAAACTGTGGGCGCTCTCCAAGTCGCTGTGCTCACTGCAGGCGCTTCCCGACGTCGCGCAGAACATCGTGGACATCGGCCTGGCCTGTCAGGGGCGCGCCGTGAAATGCGTGGTGCTGGATCTGGACAACACGCTGTGGGGCGGCGTCATAGGGGATGACGGCATCGACGGCATCGAGTTGGGTGACTCGGATTCCAGTGGCGCATTCCGTGCGTTCCAGCAATATCTTCGCGAATTGAACCGGCGCGGCATTCTGCTGGCCGTGTGCAGCAAGAACGACGAAGCCGTGGCGCGGCACGCCTTCCGGGAACATCCGGGCATGGTGCTCAAGGACGAGGACATCAGCGTGTTCGTCGCCAACTGGGAGGACAAGGCCAGCAACATCCGGCGCATCCGCGACAAGCTCAATATCGGCCTCGACAGCATGGTGTTTCTGGACGACAACCCGTTCGAGCGCAACCTGGTGCGAGAACTGCTGCCGGAGGTGCTGGTTCCGGAGCTGCCCGAAGACCCGGCGCTGTATGTGCGGGCGGTATCGGAACTCAATCTTTTCGAAAGCGCCTCGTACTCGACGCTGGACGCGGAGCGCAGCGGCAAGTATCGGCAGCAGGAATTGCGCGACCAGGAACGAACGCAATTCACCGACCTGGACGGCTATCTGACATCGCTCGAGACGCGCGCGCGCGTGGCTCGATTCGAAAGGTCGGACCTGCAGCGCATCGCACAGCTGTTGCAGCGGAGCAATCAATTCAACCTGACTACGCGGCGCCACCCGGAGGCCGAGTGCGCAAGCATGATGCAGGACGACGAGCGCTGCTTTCCCTTCACCACGACGGTCCGCGACCGGTTCGGCGACTTCGGACTGATCAATGTGGTCATCCTGCGCCACGCGGACAGTGTGGTGGAGATCGACACCTTCGTGATGAGCTGCAGGGTACTGCAGCGTGGCGTAGAGCAGCTCGCGATGAACAAGGTGTTCCGGTACGCCGCAGACGTGGGCGCGCGCTACGTGGTGGGAAGGTACATCCCCACCGCCAAGAACGGCATGGTCAGGGATTTCTTTGAACGCTTTGGATTCGACGTGTGGAGCGACGACAGCAACGAAGGCATCGCCTACCGGCTTGAGGTGGAGCGCTACCACCCACGGCGCGTCCACATCGCCGAGGTGGCGAGTTTCAATTGAGGCGACGCCGATGAGTACAGCGGAAATACACGCCAGGCTGACACAGGTTATGCGTGAACATTTCGAATCGCCACTGCTGGTGGTAGATGCCTCGACCACAGCGGAACAGGTGGAGGGCTGGGATTCGGTCGCGCACGTGGGACTGATCGTCGCGGTGGAGAAGGCTTTCGGCGTGCGCTTCACCACCAAGGAAGTGAAGTCCCTGGACACGGTGGGCGATCTGCTTGCCCTGCTGGAAAGGCGGAGCGCATAGATGTCATTCCTGTCCATGGTGTTCGCAGCCTGTGTCGCGATCACCGTCATTGCATTCCACGTCGCGCCGGCGCGCCTGCGCCCGCATGTGTTGCTACTGGCGTCGCTGGGCTTTTATGCGACACACGGCCTGGGATACCTGGCGCTGCTGGTCGCACTCACCTTCTGCACGTGGCGCGCCGCACTGATGATCGAGAGCGCAGCGACGGAACAGGGCAAGAAGCGGCTCCTGACAGCTGGCGTCGTGGCGCTGGTGCTGATCCTGTGCGGGTTCAAGCTGGCTGGCGCGCTGACCAAAACGCCGAGCGCGGTACAGATGATGGAGCAGGACGCGGTATGGCGTTTCGCGCTGCCGCTCGGCCTGTCGTACTACAGCTTCAGGCTGATCTCCTACCTGCTGGAAGTCTACTGGGAGAGGCTTCCGGCCCAACGCAGTCTCGTGGCGGTCAGCCTGTACGTGTCTTTCTTTCCGCAGATCGTCAGTGGACCGATCCAGCGGCCAGGCATGTTCTTCGAGCAGCTGTCCCGCATTGGTCGTATCGACCCGGAGGATTTCGCGGCCGGGCTGAGGCTGATCCTCTTCGGCTTCTTCAAGAAGATTGCGATTGCCGACCGCCTGGAGCCGGCCGTTGCGGCGCTTCACGCTGCTCCCGGGTCGTACTCGTCCGTGGAGCTGCTGTTCGGCGCCTATGCCTTTGCCATCCAGTTGTACGCGGATTTCTCCGGCCTGACGGATATCGCGCTGGGGATCGGGCGACTCTTCGGCATCAAGGGTCCCGAGAACTTCGACCTGCCATTCCTGGCGCGCAATCTGCAGGAGTACTGGCGGCGGTGGCACATGTCCCTGACGAGCTGGCTTGCCGATTATCTGTTCACGCCGCTGCGGATGGCGTTGCGTGACCACGGTCAGGCCGGGCTCGTTGCGGCCATATTCCTCAACATGGTGGCGGTGGGCATCTGGCATGACTTCAAGGGTACGTACCTCGCCTTTGGTGTGTTTCACGGCGTGGCGCTATCGGTCAGCGTACTGACGCTGAAGCGCCGGGACGCGTTCTTCAAGGCACGACCGGGATTGGCACGGGTCAGGAAAGTGGTCGGGCCGCTGGTCACCTTTCACCTGGTAGTGCTGGGCTTGGTGCTGTTTCGCGCGCAATCGCTGCCGCAGGCCGCCGAGTACCTGACCAGCATGGTTTCCGGATCGATCCACGGCGATGTGTCACCGCTGCGGTTCGCGCTGGACGACATGCCCCGCAAGCTGCTCATGGCGCTCGGTGGCCTGGTCCTGTTCATGGAAGCAGTGCATGTCGCGCGGCGCTCGCCGGCGCTGCGCGAGCGCTTCATGGTCTCACCGCGAACCATGCGCTGGGCCGGCTACTACGGACTGATCCTCCTCACTCTCGCCTTCAGCCGCTTCGGCGAGGAGCACTTCATCTATGGCCAGTTCTGAGTCCGCGGCAACCACCGCTGCCTGGCGGGGCATCTGGCTTCGCACGGCGCTGTTCGTGCTCACGCTGGCCGCAGGCTGGTCCGTACTCGAGTGGGTGATGCTCAAGGCTCCCAACAGCATGTCCATCAAGCGCGAACGGCTGGAAGCCATCGCCAACGAAGTGGATACGCTGATCCTCGGTTCCTCTGAAACCTACTACGGACTGAAGCCGAAGTCCCTTTCCGGCGTTGCGTATAACCTGGCGAGCAATGCCCAGAGCCTGTATTACGACTATGCCCTGACGGCGGATTTCCTGCCGCGGCTGCCCCGGCTGCGCCGCACCTATGTGCTCGTCAGCTACCTGAGCCTGTATACGGAACTGTACGATCACCCCGACAGCAGCCGCATCTACGGCTATCTGCAGGATTTCGGCATTCCGCTGCAGCGGATGACCGATTACATGGATCCGCGTGTGTTCAGCCGGGTGCTGCTACACAGCCCACACACCGCGATGGAACGGTTGCTGAAGGGCCTGGATGCGCCCCGTGACAAGCGCATCGACGATCGCGGCTGGTATCGCGTGCCCGACGAGGACCGCTGGCCTCTGGACATGCAGGCGGCGGCGGGACGGCTCGCGGTGCATCACGGATTCATGCGCAGCAAGTACCTGGCGCAGAACCGGGCGACGCTGGAGCGGCTGATCCAGTTGCTGCAGAAGCATCACGTGGAGGTGGTCCTGATCACGACGCCGGTGGCCCCCAGCTACCAGGCGCAGATGCTGCCCGAGATGTGGCAGCCCGCCAGGATGGCGTGCGAGGAGATCGCCGCCAGGTACGGCATCCGCTACCTCAACTTCCAGAACGAACCGCGTATCCAGGCCTCCGATTTCGAGGATTCCAGCCACCTCAACGCCGACGGAGCCGAGCATCTCGCGCAACTGCTGGAGATCGACGTAGGCCCAGTTGCCGCCGGCATATCGGGCGAGAGAGAGCTCGCCATCGCCGCAACGAACTAGCCGCGCAGATGGGGACACCATCGACGACCGCGTGCCGGTGGCCGACGCGATCCTTCGCGATGGCGGATCAGGAGGCCTTCGCCTCGCTCAGCGGCGACCGCAATCCGCTCCACCTGGATCCCCTCGCGGCCCGGCGCACGCAGTCCGGTGCGGTCGCCGTACATGGCGTCCATGCACTGCTTTGGTGTCTGGAAGCGCTGGCTCACAGCGGCGTGCCAATAGCGCGGTTACGGCGCCTGAGCGTCAAGTTCGCGAAGTTCGTCCATCTCGGTCGGCAAGTCACCCTGCAAACCAGCCACTCCGACGCCGCGGGGCTGCGTGCCAGCCTCGTCACCACGGACAATGTGGTACTCCTGACCTTGACGATGAAGTTTGGGGATCGGGAGAGCGCGGCCGCCGGCGTACCACCGCAGCCCATGGCAATTCCCGCCACTGCGCTGGCGCTGACCGCATTGGAGAGGCTGCAGATGGCTGCCACTCTGGCTGCACCAGCGCCGGCGAATGTATTTGAAGCCGCGTTCCCACCTGACAGGCGCACTGGGCGTGCGGCGCATTGCCGGACTTTCACTGACCTCCACGGTCGTCGGCATGATCTGCCCGGGCCTGCATTCCATCTATTCCGGCCTGGAGACAACCATCGTCGGCGACGACGGCAGGGAGTTTTGGTTTCGGACCACCGGTGTTGACGAGCGCTTCAACATGACGACGCTGGAGGCCGGCGGCGCAGGCATTTCGTGCCGGATCACGGCATTCGAGCGCAGCCCACCAATAGAGGCGGACAGCATGGCCACGCTTGCGTCGCTGGTGATGCCGGGGGAATTCGCGGGTAGCACCGTGGCGATCCTCGGCGGCTCACGCGGGCTGGGCGCCGCCACTGCCAAGCTCATTGCCGCAGGTGGCGGTCGCGTGGTGATCACTTACGCCCGGGGCCACGACGACGCGCAGCGCCTTCGCGACGAAATCCGTGCCGCGTGCGGCGCGTCGGCCTGCGATATACACCCCTTCGACTTCCACCTGCCGATCACAGCGCAAATGACAGCCCTCCCCGAAGGCGTCACGCATCTTTATTACTTTGCCACCCCATTGATCGGACGACAGAAGGCACCGGCCTATTCGCGCGCCCTGTTTGGTGAATTTGTGCACGCCTATGTGGATGCATTCGCCGAAGCATGCGCGGCACTGCGCAGCCGCTGCACGGGAGTCCTGCGTGTCTTCTACCCGTCTTCGGTGTATGTCGCGGAACGACCGCCGAACATGGCGGAATACGCCATGGCCAAGGCTGCCGGCGAAGTACTGTGCGAGGAACTGGCGCGCACCGATGCCGGGCTCAGGATTCTGGTGGCACGGCTGCCGCGCGTCGTCACCGACCAGACCGCGGCAGTGATGTCGCGCGAAGCGGAGAATGCGGCGGTGACGATGCTTCCCCACATTCGTGCACTCGGTTAGCCTGGCTCAGCGTCGCACGCCACCGGACCGGGCCCGCGTCTGCCGGCCCTGGCTTGCACTCCCGCCGCGGCGCTAATTGAGCTTGATCTGGACGTCCACGCCGGCCGGCAGCTCGAGCTTCATCAGCGCATCCACCGTCTTGTCCGTCGGATCGAGGATGTCCATCAGGCGCTTGTGCGTGCGCAGCTCGAACTGGTCACGTGCATCCTTGTCGCCATGCGGCGCAACCAGCAGGGTGAAGCGCTCCATCTTGGTGGGCAGCGGCACCGGGCCGCGCACGGTTGCGCCCGTGCGCTTCGCGGTTTCGACGATTTCCTTCGCCGAGGTGTCGATCAAGCGGTGATCGAATGCCTTCAGGCGGATACGAATGTTCTGATTAGCCATAGTGTTTACGGGCTAGGCCCGACCTCCAAACAAGGGGCACGCTCTAACGTGCCCCGCAAAACCCAGTAACTCTTTACTTCAATATCTTCGCGACGACGCCGGCGCCGACGGTCTTGCCGCCCTCACGGATGGCAAAGCGCAGGCCGGTATCCATCGCGATGGGG
>DATNCK010000095.1:0-3179 GCA_035571575.1 Steroidobacteraceae bacterium
GAGGGACACGCGCTGGTGGTGCCGCAATGCAATGTGGGCGCGCTGGCGCTGCTGCAGGAATGCGAAGTCCGCACCATGACGCAGCTGGCAGAGCTGGCCGACAGGGGAAGGCTCGCGATGCAGACGAGGGCTGTGGGCGAGGCGACCTCTCGCTGCGACCCAGCTGTCATGGCGCCTTCGCTTGATCTCGCCGATGTGCGCGGGCAGTGGCAGGCCAAGCGTGCGTTGCTGGTCGCCGCCGCGGGCGGCCATGGCCTGTTGATGTGCGGTCCGCCGGGATCAGGCAAGAGCATGCTGGCGCAGCGGCTGCCGGGCCTGCTGCCGCCACTGTCGCGTGAAGAGGCGTTGGAAGTGGCGGCCATCGGTGCCGTGGCGCGGCAGAGTCCGGCCGGTCATCGCTTCGGTGCACGGCCGTTTCGCGCGCCGCATCACACGGCTTCGGCACATGCCATCGTCGGTGGTGGCGTTGCCGTGCGACCGGGTGAGGTGAGCCTCGCCCATCATGGCGTGCTGTTTCTCGATGAACTGCCCGAGTTCGACCGGCGCGTGCTCGAGGCGTTGCGTGAGCCACTGGAATCCGGCGCCGTGAGCGTGGTGCGCGCGAACCAGCGTGCGGATTATCCCGCGCGCTTTCAGCTGGTGGCGGCAATGAATCCCTGTCCCTGCGGACGTGCCGGGCAGCTGCAGCCGCGTTGTCGTTGCGAGCCGAAGCGCATAGAACGTTATCGCGCGCGCATTTCGGGACCGCTGCTCGATCGCATCGACCTGCAACTGTCACTGCCGGCGGTTGATGTGAACGCGCTCACCGGCCCGGCATCCACCGTGTCGACGGAGCAGTCGCTGACCACGGCCGATGCGCTGGCGCAGGTCTGCGCGGCGCGCGAACGTCAGCAACTGCGACAGGGCTGCTGCAACGCGCGGCTCGATGCCGGGGAGACGCTGCGCCATTGCGAAGCCGATGTGGCCGGCATGCAGCTGCTGCGACGCGTCGCGCAGCAGCAGGGTCACTCAGCCCGCAGCCAGCATCGCATCCTGCGTGTGGCGCGCAGCATTGCGGATCTGGCCGGGCGGGATGCCGTGACAGCCAACGACATTGCCGAGGCACTGGCGATGCGGTGGGAACAATAGTCGCTGCGGTGAGGTGACTGGCGCTGTGGTACACCTTGCGCATGAACGAACCACAGTGGCTTCTCTGGGCCCGCCAGTTGCAGTCGATCGCGCAGACTGGACTGGCCTTCAACACCAACCCTTTCGACATCGAGCGGTACGAGGCCATCCGCAGCCTGGCTGCCGAGGCGATGGCCGCACACTCGGCGGCCGCGCAGGAGACTATCGAGTCGCTGTTCCGTGGCGAAACCGGCTACCCCACGCCGAAGATCGACGTGCGCGCGGCCGTGTTCGACAGCCAGGGACGCATCCTGCTGGTGCGCGAAGTCATGGACGACCATCGCTGGACGCTGCCCGGCGGCTGGGCGGACGTGAACCTGTCCGCGTCAGCCAGCGCCGTCAAGGAAGTGCGGGAGGAGAGCGGCTATGAAGTGCGCATCCTCAGGCCCGTGGCGATCTGGGACCGTGCGAAACAGGGACATCCGCCTTCGGTGTATTCCTGCCTGAAGATGTTTTTCCTCTGCGAGCCCACCGGCGGCAATCCGGCCATCAGCATCGAGACCAGCGCAGTCGGCTGGTTCGCGCGTGCGGACCTGCCGACCGACTGGTCGATCGGGCGCACACTGCCGCGACAGGTCGAACGCATGTTCGAGCACCATGCCGACCCCGGGCTGCCGATCGACTACGACTGACACGACCGCGGCGTCTCGTTGCTCGGCATCATGAGCGATTGCGCCCCGGAATCCACTCCGTGCCGGCCAGCGGCACGCCAGCCATCGCCGCGGACTCCACGGTGAGCGCGACCAGATCCTCGCGTTCCAGGTGGTGCACGTCCTGCTTGCCGCAGGCTCGCGCCAGTGTGGTCAGCTCCATGGCCAGCGTCTTGAGATAGTTCTTCACGCGCTTCGCGCCGGTCTCCACTTCCAGGCGCTGCTCCAGCAACGCATCCTGCGTGGTGACGCCGACCGGACAGCGGCCTGTGTGGCAGTGATGGCAGGATCCGGGCCGAGTTCCCAGCTGCGCATAGTCCGCGGTGGCGTCGAGGTGCTGGCCCTGTTGCACGTAGGTGCTGCTGTTGCAGCCCAGCGAGAACAACACGCCTTGTCCAATGGAGACGGCATCGGCGCCCAGTGCCAATGCCTTCGCTACGTCAGCCCCGGAGCGGATGCCACCAGAGACGATCAGCTGCACCTTGCCCGTCATGTTCAGCTCTTCCAGCGCATCGACCGCCTGGCGCACAGCGGCCAGCGTGGGAATGCCCACATGTTCGATGAAGGTGAGCTGCGTGGCAGCGGTGCCGCCCTGCATGCCATCGACGACGACCACATCGGCGCCCGAGTGCACGGCGAGCTTCACGTCATGCGGCACGCGCGTGGCGCCCACTTTCACGTAGATGGGCTTTTCCCAATCGGTGATCTCGCGCAGCTCGCGGATCTTGATGGCCAGATCATCGGGACCGGTCCAATCCGGATGACGGGAAGCCGAGCGCTGGTCCACTCCTGCGGGTAGCGTGCGCATCTTTGCCACGCGTGGATTCACCTTCTGTCCCAGCAGCATGCCGCCACCGCCGGGCTTGGCGCCCTGGCCGATGACGATTTCGATGGCATCAGCGCGGCGCACATCATCAGGGTTGAATCCATAGCGCGAGGGCAGGCATTGGTACACCAGCGTCTTGGACGAATTGCGTTCCTCGCTGGTCATGCCGCCGTCGCCGGTGGTGGTGGACGTGCCCACGGCTGTGGCCGCACGGCCTAGCGCTTCCTTCACATTCGCGGAGAGCGCGCCGAAGCTCATGCCCGCGATGGTGATGGGCATATCGAGCACTATGGGCTTCGTGGCATAGCGCGTGCCGAGCACCGTGCGGGCGCTGCATTTCTCGCGGTAGCCCTCGAGCGGATAGCGCGACAGCGAGGCGCCGAGCAACAGCAGGTCATCGAAGTGCGGCAGGCGACGCTTGGCGCCGAGACCGCGGATCTCGTACAGGCCGGTGGCCGAGGCGCGCTGGATGTAGTCGATGGTGGCGCGATCGAAACTCGCCGATTCTTCAGTGGAAAAGTGCAATTCGGTAGCCA
>DATNCK010000096.1:0-10002 GCA_035571575.1 Steroidobacteraceae bacterium
TGCCCACCTTCTGGCGGTTCACCGTCGTGAACGGATTGACGTTGCCGTTGTTGTTGGTGCTGGAGTTGGTGTACTGGCCGGTGAGGAAAGGCACGTCCTGACCGCTCTCGAGCTTGGCTTCCTGGTTGTCCATGGCCGTCAGCTGCGGCGTGGCGATGACGTTGGTGTTCGCATCGGCGCGCAGTGCCCGGATCATGGCTGCGAAATTCAGGCCATTGTCGCGCAGCCGGCCGATGGCAACCGTGGCGCCCAGGGGCACCGTGGAGGCCGCGGCGGGATTCAGCACCGACTTGGTCAGATCCACGATGCTCACCGGATTGCCATTGGCGTTGCCCACCGGCGAGATGAAGCCGCCCGCTGGCGTGCTGGTATTGTCCTTGTTCGAGAACACCGCCCAGTTCACGCCCAGATCGGCCGACTTGTCGGTGCTCACGTCGGCGATGATGGCCTCGACCACGACCTGCGCCCGCGGAATGTCCAGCTTGTCCACGATGGCCCAAAGCTGACGCATCATCTTCGGAGGAGCGGTGATGATCAGCGAGTTGGTTTCCTTGTAGGCCACAATGGTCGCGGGACTCGCTCCTCCCGACGCCGCTGCAGCACCCGCTGCTCCGGGTGTGCCCGTGACTGCCGCAATCCCGGTGAGCTGTTCCTTCAGTTTCGCCTGCACCTTCTCCGCATCCGCGTATTTCAGGTAGCGCGACTCGGTGCCGCCGCCGTTCTCCAGCGGAGTGTCGAGGTTGGCGATCCAGGCGGCGAGGCGTATCCGCGCCGCCGGGTCGCCGCTGATCAGCACGCTGTTCGAGCGATCATCGGCGGCAATTTTCGGCACCAGACCCGCCGCTGCATCGGCCGGCTGGCCGGCCGTCAACGCGTTGAGGGTGCGTACCACATCGGCAGCGGTGGCATTTTCCAGCCGGATCACATCGATGCCATTGGTGCTGGTCTGGTCCACCCGGCTGAGGATTTTCTGGATGCGCGCCACATTTCCGGCGCGGTCGGTGATGACCATGGAGTTGGTGCCGGGGATGGCCTGCAGCAGGGCACTGGTGGAAAGCAGCTGCCGCAGCACAGTCGAGACCTGGTTGGCGCTGATGTTCTTCACTTCGATGACGGTGGTCACCATCTCGTCCGAGCCGGCATTCAGCGAATTTGGCAGGTCGTTGCCCGGCAACTGCCGCGCATTGGTGTCCTGCACAATCTTCACGATATTGTTGCCCGCGGGTACGGCAGCGAAGCCGTTAACCTGGAGAACGTTAAGAAACGCGTAGTACAGCTCCGTAGGCGTGTAGGAGCCCGGATTGATCAGGCTCATCTGTGCCTTCACATTCGGCGCCACGATGAAGGTCTTGCCGGTGGCCTGGCCTACGGCGTCAGCCAGTTGCTCGATGGGCACGTCGCGAAAGTTCGGTGTCACGCGCGTGGTCGAGTTGCGTGGTGGAGTCCCAGGTGCCGGCACCTGTGGCCACGCGAGGGGGGCTGAACTCAGCGCCACGGCGATGGCCAGTCTTGTTGTCATGCGGTTCATGTTCACCTCGCACCCTCAGGTGCGTTGGGCGGAACCCCGCCATTGGCGGCAGGGTTCTGCGAAAGTCTTTCGGCCTCGCCAGCAATCTCGGCGAGATTCAATTGCAGCTCCAGCGGGCTGCCATTGCGCGTCACTGTGACACGCGCTTCGGCGGCACCGTTCAATGAATTGAAAATCTCTTCGGCGCGAGTCTGACCTTCGAGCGTGGTGCCATTGATGGCGGTCACCAGATCACCCGCTCGAAGCCCGAGCCGGCTGAAGGCCTGCGCATTGGTGCCAGGGTAGACGCGCATGCCGCGCAGCCGCCCCTCGGCCAGCACAGGCTGGCGTTGGATCACCTGGCCGATCAGCGCCGGGTTGTCGCGCAGCACCTGCTGAACGCGTGCGGCCGAGCTGCCTGGATTGGGCGGCGCGGCCACCTGCGGCGAGGGGGCCGTGTTGTTGGCGAAACGGGTCGGGATCATCAGGGCCTCTATGGCGCCCCCCCGATCCAGCAGCACTCGATCCACCAGCACGCCATGCAGCCGTGCTCCACCCGGAACCGTCTCGCCGACCCGATATACCCGTATGTCGGCGGGCGTGGTGCCGAGCATGGCGAGACCGAGTTTCTCGTCTGCATCCGCAAAGACGCCGGCCAGCAGCAGCGCCATGGTGGTGACCGGCGTCGCACCAGCCACGGGGGCGCTCTGGCCGAAGAGGTTGGCACGCAGTATCGATGGCACATCCACCACATTGCGCGTGGTGGCGGGCGGGGGCGGTGAGGAAGGAGCTGGGCCGGCAGAGGGGCCGCTGAGGTCCGCCACCAGGGTGGCGGCGCGGATGCCCAGCAGCACCACCAGCACGGCGGTGATCCAGCGCGGGGCCCGGGCGATCAGCTGGTTTACCAGCTCCCCGTCCAAATGCAGCCCTTGAGCAACGGAAGCCACTATCAAAGTATTATGCTGTCTTGGCGATTAAGCGCTCAAGCAATTGTTTTGACTTCACAAAAGCATCACATTTTTGCGCCGGCGCTGTCGCCGGACGGCGACCAGAAAACTGTGTTCCGATCAGCCTTGGGAATGGGCGGATCGGCCTCATAATCGATCAGGGTATGACGAAGGCGAACGGACCGGAACAGCACGAAGGCCAGACTGGCCTTGTCGTCGAGGAAGCGGCTCCTGAAACCAAGCAGCCGCCGCTGTACAGCGTCGTACTGTTGAACGACGACTACACGCCCATGGATTTCGTCGTCGACGTGCTGGAGCGCTTCTTCCGCATGGACCGGGAAACGGCCACGCGGGTGATGTTCGAAGTGCACATGAAGGGCAAGGGTGTATGCGGCGTTTTCACCTATGAAATCGCCGAGACCAAGGTGGCGCAGGTAATGACCTATTCACGTGACAATCAGCACCCGCTGATGTGCACGCTGGAACAGGTCTGAAGCGGAGGGCGAGTTAGTGCTGTCATCCGAACTGGAAAGTTGTCTGAATGGGGCCTTCGCGCAGGCGCGCGAGGCTCATCACGAATTCCTCACCGTCGAGCATCTGCTGCTGTCGATTCTCGAAGCACCCAAAGTGCGCGAGATCCTCAAGGCAGGCGGCGCCGACATGCGACGGCTGGCCGATGAGCTGCGCCGGCACATCGACGACACCACGCCGCGCATCAAGGCCGGCGAGGACGAACGCGAAGTACAGCCGACGCTGGGCTTCCAGCGGGTGCTGCAGCGGGCGGTGTTCCAGGTGCAGTCCGGCGGCCGCCGCGAAGTGGGCGTGGCCGATGTGCTGGTGGCCATCTTCAGCGAGAAGCAGAGCCATGCTGTATTCCTGCTGAACCGGCACGAGATCACGCGGCTCGATGTCACACAGTACATCTCGCATGGGCTGGCCAAGACCGGCGAAGACAAGCCGGGCCGCGAGGAAGCCGCGCCCGAGGGCGAGCGTGAAGGCGAGGGCGGCAGCGCGCTCGACAAGTACGCCATCAATCTGAACAAGGCCGCCGCCGAAGGGCGCATCGATCCGCTGGTGGGTCGGCAGCTGGAGATCGAGCGCACCATCGAAATCCTGTGCCGTCGCCGCAAGAACAATCCGCTGTACGTCGGCGAGGCTGGTGTAGGCAAGACCGCGATTGCCGAGGGGCTGGCGCGTCTCATCGTCGAAGGCAAGGTGCCCGAGATGCTGACCGACAGCGTCGTCTACTCGCTGGATCTCGGCAGCCTGCTTGCCGGCACCAAGTACCGCGGCGATTTCGAGAAGCGTCTGAAGGCCGTGATCAGCGAAGTGCGCAAGCAGCCTGGCGCCGTGTTGTTCATCGACGAGATCCACACGCTCATCGGCGCGGGAGCCACCTCCGGTGGCGTCATGGACGCCTCGAATCTGATCAAGCCGGCGTTGACCAGCGGCGAGCTGCGCTGCATCGGCTCCACCACCTATCAGGAATACCGCGGCATCTTCGAGAAGGATCACGCGCTGTCGCGCCGTTTCCAGAAGATCGACGTGGTCGAACCCACGGTGCAGGAGACAGTGGAGATCCTCAGCGGCCTGAAGCCGCGCTACGAGGAACATCATGGTGTCACCTACACCGATGCCGCCATCCGGTCCGCTGCCGAGCTGGCTGCGCGCCACATCAATGACCGGCACCTGCCCGACAAGGCCATCGACGTGGTCGATGAGGCTGGCGCACGCGCGCGGTTGAAGCCGCTGGCCGAGCGCAGCAAGGTGGTCGACGTGCCGCAGATCGAAGATGTGGTCGCGCGCATCGCACGCATCCCTGCGAAGACCGTGTCGGTCTCCGACAAGGAAGTGCTGCGCAACCTGGAACGCAACCTGAAGCTGGTGATTTTCGGACAGGATCCCGCCATCGAAGCGCTGTCCGCCGCCATCAAGATGGCGCGCTCAGGGCTGGGCGAGGGGCGCAAGCCCGTCGGCAGCTTCCTGTTCGCCGGTCCCACCGGTGTGGGCAAGACCGAGGTCACGCGACAGCTGGCCGTGGCGCTGGGCGTGGAATTCCTGCGCTTCGACATGTCCGAATACATGGAGCGCCATACCGTGTCGCGCCTGATCGGTGCGCCTCCGGGCTATGTGGGGTTCGATCAGGGCGGTCTGCTCACCGAGGCCGTGGCCAAGCATCCCCACTGCGTGCTGCTGCTCGATGAAATCGAGAAGGCACATCCGGATGTGTTCAATCTGCTGCTGCAGGTCATGGATCACGGCGTGCTCACCGACAACAACGGCCGCAAGTCCGATTTCCGCCACGTGATCATCGTGATGACCACCAATGCCGGCGCCCAGGAAATGAGCCGGCCGGTGATCGGCTTTACCCATTCCGACACTGCCAGCGACGGCATGGAAGCCATCCGCCGCCTGTTCGCGCCGGAGTTCCGCAACCGCCTGGATGCGGTGATCCAGTTCGGCCCGTTGTCCAAGGCCACCATCGAGCGCGTGGTCGACAAGCTCTTGATGGAAGTGGAGGCCCAGCTGGAGGCCAAGGGCGTGCAGCTGTCCATCGACGACGCCGCACGGGGCTGGCTGGCCGATCACGGCTACGACCCGAAGATGGGCGCGCGCCCCATGGCACGCCTCATCCAAGACCAGATCAAGCGCCCGCTGGCCGAAGAACTGCTGTTCGGCAAACTCGCGGACGGTGGCCAGGTCTCGGTCTCGGTGGCCGACGATGGCAGTGCGCTGAAGCTGACCAGCGTGCCCGCCCCGCAGAAGGTGCTGCCGCAACCCGCGACGTAGCGCGGGTTATGGACGGATGCGCACACGCTGTGCGCCGCGCGGGGAACGAAGTCTTATCGACCCCGGTATACGATGCGTCCCTTGGTCAGGTCGTAGGGCGTCATCTCCACCGTAACCGCATCGCCAGTCAGAATGCGGATGTAGTTCTTGCGCATCTTGCCGGAGATGTGGGCAGTAACCACATGGCCATTCTTGAGCTGCACGCGAAACGTTGTGTTGGGCAGGGTTTCTACAACCTCGCCTTCCATCTGGATCGCGTCGTCTTTTGGCATGTGTCCTGCAGATTGCCCCGGGAAAGGTCGCGGATTCTGCATAAACCGCCGCCTCAAAGCAATGAGCGCCTTAGCGCCTAGCTCAAGTAGCTCACGAACTGCGCGCGGGGCAGGGCCCGGCTGCCGAGGCTGCGCAGATGCGCGGAGGGCATCTGGCAGTCGATCAGCTCGATACCGCGTTCACCGCAATGCTGCGCCAGCCACGCCAGCGCCACCTTGGAGGCGTTGGCCTCGAGGCTGAACATGGATTCGCCGCAGAAGACCCGGCCGCTGCGCACCCCGTACAGCCCTCCCGCGAGCTTTTTGCCGGCCCAGACCTCGATGCTGGAAGCCACGCCGAGCACGTGCAGTTGCTGATACGCGGCGCGCATCTCTGCCGTCAGCCAGGTGCCGGTGCGCGGTCCACGAGCCGTGGCGCAGCCGGCCATCACGCCGGCGAAGTCGCGATTCTCGGTGATTGCGAAGGTGCCACGCCGCAGCACCCGCTGCAGGCTGCGTGAAACATGCATTTCACCCGGTACCAGCACTTCGCGCGGGTCGGGCGACCACCACAGCACCGGCTCGCCGGCCGAGTACCACGGGAAGATGCCGCGCTGGTAGGCCGCGATCAGCCGCTCAGGTGAGAGATCTCCGCCGGCCGCCAGCAGGCCGGGCGGTTCATCCAGTGCCCGTTCCACGGGCGGAAATGCCGCTGGTGCATCGCCCGGCTGCAGCCAGGTGATGTTCTTCATGTCCGATGGAACGGCACATGGTCGGCCGCGCTCTGTGCGTAAGCCTCGACCGAGGCGCCTTCCTGTTGCAGGAATTCAGCGATTGCGACCCGGAAGCGCTCATCGGCCACGTAATGCGCGGACCAGGTATGACTGGGTGCGAAGCCGCGCGCGATCTTGTGTTCTCCCTGAGTGCCGGGCTCGAAGCGCGTGAGGCCCTGCTCGATGCAGAACTCGATGCCCTGGTGATAACACAGCTCGAAATGCAGGCTGTGGAAGTCGCCGAGGGCGCCCCAGTAGCGCCCGTACAGCGCATCCGGACCAACGAAAAACACTGCGACGGCCACCGGTACCGCGTCGCGCAGCGCCAGCTTCACCATCAGCGCATCGCCCAGCGTGCGCGCCACCTCGCGAAAAAAGGCGAGATTCAGATAGGGCTCGTGACCATGCGCGTGAAAGGTGCGCGCATGCGTGCGGTAGACGAAGGTGAGCTGCTCGTCGGACAACTGCGTGCCACGCAATGTCTGGATGATGAGGCCTTCTTCGACGATGCGACGCCGCTCGCGGCGCATCTGCTTGCGTTTGTCGGCGCGGAAATCTTCCAGATAGTGCTCGAAATCCCGGTAACCCGCGTTGTGCCAGTGGAACTGCACATCGCTGCGCAGCAGCCAGCCGGCCTGCGCGAAGGCCTCGCGCTCGGCGGGATCGATGAAGGTGGCATGTGCCGACGACAGCTGCTGATCGGCACAGCGCTGCGTCAACGCATGGATGAGTCGGGTCTGCAGGGCTGCCTCATCCTTGCCCGCCGCCACCAGCAGCCGGCGGCTGTTGACCGGCGAGAAGGGTACTGCGCACAGCAGTTTCGGGTAATAGCTCAGGCCATGGCGCGCATAGGCCTGGGCCCAGCCGAAATCGAATACGAACTCGCCCCAGGAGTGGCTCTTGCGATAGACGCAGGCCGCGGCGAGCAGGCGTCCGCCCTCGTGCAGCGTCAGATGTCCGGGCTGCCAGCCCGTGTCGCGGCCCACGCAACCGCTGTGCTCCAGCGCGGCCAGGAATTCATGGCGCAGAAAAGGGCATTGTGCCCCTTGCAGGGCATTCCATTCCGCGGCTGGCACGTCGTCGATGGCGCGCAGTTCGCGGACTTCCATTTGTCATGCACCGTGGTCCGAGGATTCCAGATACTTGTCGGCATCCAGCGCGGCCATGCAGCCAGAACCTGCGGAAGTAATGGCCTGGCGATACACCGAGTCGGCCACATCGCCAGCCGCGAATACCCCCGGAACGCTGGCCGCCGTGGCGTTGCCATCGGTGCCGCTGTGCACCTTGAGATAGCCGCCGCGCATCGCCAACTGCCCTTCGAACAGACTGGTATTCGGCGCATGACCGATGGCAATGAACACGCCCGTGACGGGCAGATCTTCGCTGGCGCTGCCTTCGGTAGCGCGAATGCGCAGACCATGGACGCCGGAGTCATCACCGAGCACTTCATCGACCGCGTGGTTCCAGCGGATGCTGACCTTGCCCGCCTTGACCCGTTCCATGAGCCGGTCCTGCAGGATCTTCTCGCCGCGCAGCTTGTCGCGCCGGTGCACCAGCGTCACATGCGCGGCAATGTTCGACAGATACAGTGCTTCCTCGATGGCAGTGTTGCCGCCACCGATGACCGCCACACGCTGGTTGCGAAAGAAGAACCCGTCGCAGGTGGCGCAGGCCGAAACGCCCTTGCCACGGTAGGCCTCTTCGGAAGGCAGGCCGAGGTACTTGGCCGCGGCTCCGGTGGCAATGATCAGCGCATCACAGGTGTAGGTGCCCGAGTCGCCAATGAGCACGAAGGGTCGTTGGTCGAGCTTTGCGGTATGAATGTGATCGTGGACGATGCGAGTATTGAAGCGCTCGGCGTGGCGGCGCATGCGATCCATGAGCCCAGGACCCTGCAGGCCTTCCACATCCCCGGGCCAGTTGTCGACCTCGGTGGTGGTCATCAGCTGGCCGCCCTGTTCCAGTCCGGTGATCAGCAGCGGGGTGCGATTGGCGCGCGCGGCGTAGACCGCCGCACTGTAGCCCGCGGGGCCTGATCCCAGGATGATCAGGCGGCTGTGGATGGTCTCACTCATGTATAATTTCCCGCACGATTTCCAGTTGCGTCTATTGTGCCGGCAGGCGCCGCAACCTGCAGCGCGTAATCGGTAATATCCAGAGACGTTGACGGCTTGAGTCAGACATCTTCCCTCTCCGGCGGTGCCCGCTTCACGCAGGCGGTGCTCAAGGCAATGCGCGAGAGCATCGCCATCGTGCTGGCTGTGCTCGCACTGGTGCTGCTCACTGCGCTGTTCACCTATTCCAGCGCGGATCCCGGCTGGTCGTATTCCGGTGAAGGCGGGCCGGTGGAAAACCGCGTCGGGCCACTGGGTGCGATCGTCGCCGATCTGCTGTACTTCCTGTTCGGTCGTCCCGCGTTTCTGCTGCCAGTCATGTTGCTGGTGGCGGCATGGCTGCTGATGCGCAATCGCGCCGCGGCACTTGAACCGGCCACGCGCGCCAATGCCGCCGTGCGCGCCGGAGGGTTCCTGCTGCTGCTGGCGGCCAGCTGTGGCCTCACGGCCCTGCACTGGAGTCCCGGCGAACTGCGGGAGACGGCCGGTGGCGTGCTGGGCAAGGCGGTTGGCCTGGGCCTGTCTTCGGGACTCAAGCCTCTGGGCGCGACCTTGCTGCTGCTGGCGGCCTGGATGGCCGGTGCAGCGCTGGCCTTCCACGTGTCGTGGCTGGCCGTGATGGATGCCATCGGGCATGGCTTCTGGAAGGCGCTGGGCTGGATCAAGGCCTGGTCTTCTACGCGTCGCGATGTGGCCGATGGCCAGGAGCGCAAGCGCGAACGCCAGGAGGCCGTGCTGAAAGAAAAGGAAAAGAAAGAAGCCGCACCGCGCGTCATCCCGGTCATCGAGCCGCCGGCACCGGCGGTGGAGCGCAGCGAGCGCGCACAGGCCGAGCGCCAGGTCACATTGTTCGATCCGCCCAAGTCCGGCGAGCTGCCGCCGATGAATCTGCTCGACGATCCGCCCGCGCGCGTGGCGGCTCACTCGCCCGACGCGCTCGAAGCCATGTCGCGGCTGGTCGAAATCAAGCTGAAGGATTTCGGCGTCGAAGTGGAAGTCGTCGCCGTGCATCCGGGCCCCGTGATCACCCGCTTCGAGATGCAGCCCGCACCTGGCACGAAGGCGAGCCAGATCTCTGGCCTTTCGAAGGATCTGGCGCGTGCGCTGTCCGTTGTTTCTGTGCGCGTGGTCGAGGTGATTCCCGGCAAGCCGGTCGTGGGTCTGGAGATCCCCAACGAGAAGCGCGAGATGGTCACGCTGGGCGAGATCATCAAGTCGAAGTCCTACGAAGAGGCGGCGTCGCCGTTGGCGCTCGCCCTGGGCAAGGACATTGCCGGTCATGCCGTGGTGGCCGACCTGGGCAAGATGCCGCATTTGCTGATCGCCGGCACCACAGGCTCGGGCAAGTCCGTGGGCATCAACGCCATGGTGCTGTCGCTGCTGTACAAGAGCACGGCCGAGCATGTGCGCTTGATCATGATCGACCCGAAGATGCTGGAACTGTCGGTATACGAGGGTATCCCGCATCTGCTGGCGCCGGTGGTCACCGACATGAAGCAGGCCGCCAATGCATTGCGCTGGTCGGTGGCCGAAATGGATCGGCGCTATGCGCTGATGTCGGCCCTGGGGGTCCGCAACATTGCCGGCTACAACCGCAAGGTGCGTGACGCCAATGAGGCC
>DATNCK010000097.1:0-6012 GCA_035571575.1 Steroidobacteraceae bacterium
GTGGGTTTCTACGACGACTACCTGAAGCTGGTGGTGAAGAACACCAAGGGCCTGGCCGCGCGCTGGAAGTACCTGTGGCTGTCGCTGGCGGCGCTGGGTGCCGCGGTGGCGCTGTGGTACACCGCCAGCACGCCGGCTGAAGTCACGTTCATCGTGCCGTTCTTCAAGAGCGTGGCGCTGCGCATGGGCATGGTCGCCTACATCATGCTCACCTACTTGATGATCGTCGGCATGAGCAATGCGGTGAATCTCACCGACGGGCTCGACGGTCTGGCCATCATGCCGTCGGTGATGGTGGCGGTGGGGCTGGGCATCTTCGCCTGGGCCAGCGGCAACGCGATCTACGCGCCATACCTCGGCATTCCCGCGGTGCCGGGCGCCGGCGAGGTGGTGATCTTCTGCGGCGCCATGGCGGGCGCCGGTCTCGGCTTCCTGTGGTTCAACACCTATCCGGCGCAGGTGTTCATGGGCGATGTGGGTGCGCTGGCGATTGGCGGTGCACTGGGCGCGGTGGCGGTGATCGTGCGGCAGGAGATCATCGTGCTGCTGATGGGCGGCATCTTCGTGCTCGAAACCGCGTCCGTGATCCTGCAGGTGGCGTCGTTCAAGCTGCGCGGCAAGCGCATCTTCCGCATGGCGCCCATCCATCATCACTTCGAGCTCAAGGGCTGGGCCGAGCCCAAGGTGATCGTGCGCTTCTGGATCATCAGTCTCTTGCTGGTGCTGGCGGGCCTCGCCACGCTGAAGGTGCGCTAGATGACAGCAACGCGCGCCGTAGTGGCAGGCTTGGGCAAGACGGGTCACTCGGTGATCCGCCACCTGCTGGCGCGCGGTTGGCACGTCACGGCGACCGATACGCGCGCAGCGCCGCCGGGCCTCGAGGAACTGCGCGCCATGGCGCCCGGTCTGCGCATCGAACTGGGCGGTCTCGATGCGGGACTGCTGGGTGATGTCGACTACGTGGTCGCTTCGCCGGGACTGTCGCAGTCGGACCCTTTCTTCGTTGCCGCGCGCAGCCTGGGCGTGCCGGTGATTGGTGACATCGAGCTGTTCGCACTCAGCGGCGAGCACCGTGTTGTCGGCATTACCGGCACCAATGGCAAGAGCACCGTGACGTCGCTGGTGGCGCAGATGGGCCGGCAGGCAGGTCTTGTCACGCGTGCGGGTGGCAATCTCGCACCGCCGGCGCTGGATCTGCTGCAGGACGCGCCGGCCGATCTCTATGTGCTCGAGCTTTCGAGCTACCAGCTCGAGACCACGTACTCACTGCAGCTGGTCGCGGCCACGGTGCTGAACGTCACGCCCGATCATCTGGATCGCTACGCCGATGTCGACGGTTATGCAGCCGCCAAGGCGCGCATCTTCAAGCGCTGCGGTACGGCGGTGGTCAACGCCGATGACGCGCTGGTGGCGGGCATGGCGCGCGTCGGACAGCGTCGGTTGAGCTTTTCGCTGCGTGCCGATTCAGGCGCGGACTTTGTGCTGCGCCGGTCGCAGGGCGCCGAGTGGCTGTGCGCTGGCGAAGAGCGGCTGCTGCCGCTGAATGAGCTGCGCATCGTGGGTCATCACAATGCAGCCAATGCACTGGCCGCGCTGGCGCTGGGTGATGCGCTGGGCCTGGCACGCGCGGCGATGCTGCAGGCACTGCGCGACTTTCCCGGCCTGCCGCATCGCGCTGCCTGGGTCGCCGATGTCGCAGGGGTGCGCTACGTGAATGATTCCAAGGGCACCAATGTCGGCGCCACGCTGGCCGCCGTTGCGGGATTCGAAGGCCCGCTGCTGCTGATCCTCGGCGGGGATGGCAAGAACCAGGACTTCAAGCCGTTGCGCGCCGCCTTCGCCGGCAAGGTGCGCCGTGCACTGCTGATCGGTCGCGATGCGGCCGTCGTGGGCGCGGCATTGCAAGGTATCTGCGAGCTGGAATTCTGCGATTCGCTCGAAGCCGCAGTGGTGGCTGCTGCGCGCGCCGCGCGTGCCGGCGACACGGTGCTGCTGTCGCCGGCCTGTGCCAGCCTCGACATGTTCCGTGACTACACGCATCGCGGCGAAGTATTCGCCGACGCGGTGCGCAGGCTCGCCGCATGAGAGCAGTGCGCATGACATGCGCCGGGGCGGCATGCGTGAGGTCCGCATGAGCAGCGCCGCCATCAGTCTGCCGAGACAGGGGCGCGAGCGCGGCCTGAAACTCGATCCGGTGCTGATCGGGATCGTGCTGTCCATCCTGCTGTTCGGGCTGGTGATGGTGACTTCGGCATCGATTTCTATCGCCTCGCATGGCGGCGGCGATCCCTTCAGCTATGTGCGCAGTCAGCTGGTGCTGGCGCTGGGTGGTATAGCGATTGCCGCGGTGCTGTGCGCAGTGCCCACCGCGCTGCTGCAGCGGTATTCGACGCCGCTGCTTGGTGTGGCGGCGGTGTTGCTGGTGGCCGTGCTGATTCCCGGCATCGGCCATGAAGTGAACGGCAGCCGCCGCTGGGTGAGGCTCGCGGGGTTCAACCTGCAGGCCTCGGAGGTGGCGCGCATCCTGGTGCTGTCGTGGATTGCCGCCTATGCGGTGCGCCGCGAGAAAGAATTGCGCGAATCCTTCTCCGGGCTCGCCCGTCCCCTGCTGCTGACCATGGGTTTTTGTCTGGCGCTGTTGCTGGAGCCGGATTTCGGCGCCGCGACGGTGCTGTTCGTAACGGCTTTCGGTCTGCTGTTCCTCGCTGGCGCGCAGCTGCGCTGGGTGCTGGTCTGCGTGCTGGGGGCGGGCGCGGCCTTCGGTGTGCTGATGGTTTCCGCCAGTTACCGCATGCGGCGGCTGACTTCTTTCCTCGATCCCTGGTCGCATGCCTATGACAGCGGCTTCCAGCTCACGCAGTCGCTGATCGCCATAGGCAGAGGTCAGTGGTTCGGCGTGGGTCTGGGCGAGAGCGTGCAGAAACTCTTCTACCTGCCCGAGGCGCATACCGACTTCCTGTTCGCGGTGCTTGCCGAGGAGCTGGGATTGTTCGGCGTGCTGCTGACGCTGCTGCTGTTCCTGGCGCTGGTGTGGCGCGTGTTGCAGCTGGCGCGTCGCGCAGCCGATGCCGGCATGAAATTCCAGTCGTACATGGCGGCGGCCTTCGCGCTGTGGGTGGGCATGCAGGCGCTGATCAACATCGGCGTGAACATGGGCGTGCTGCCCACCAAGGGACTGACGTTGCCCTTCATGAGCTACGGCCGCAGCAGTCTGCTGGTGACGCTGGCATGGCTGGGCGTGGTGCTGCGCATCCATCACGAAGTGGCTGTGGCCGGGCGCGGTTCTGCCAGCGGCGCGCGCCGCACCGCGGAGGAAGCATGAGCCGCCCGATACTGGTGATGGCCGGTGGTACAGGCGGTCATGTATTCCCGGCGCTGGCGCTGGCGCGCTTGCTGCGCGCGCATTCGCGCGAGGTGATCTGGCTGGGCACACGCCGCGGGCTGGAAGCGCGAGTGGTGCCGGCAGAAGGCTTTCCGATCGAGTGGCTGAGCATGGCGGGCATCCGCGGCAAAGGCCCTGTGTCGATGCTGAAAGCGCCGTTCATGCTGGCCCGTGCATTGTGGGAGGCGCTGCGCATCGTGCGACGCCTGCGTCCGTCTGTGGTGGTGGGCCTGGGGGGGTTCGTGGCCGGACCCGGCGGGCTCGCGGCCTGGCTGTGCCGCCGGCCTCTGCTGATCCACGAGCAGAATGCCGTCGCGGGCTATACCAACCGCTGCCTGGCGCATCTCGCGCGCGAAGTGCTCACCGCCTTTCCCGCCGCCTTCGCCGGTAATCGGAAAACGCGTCTCATCGGCAATCCGGTGCGCGCGGACATCGCTGCTCTGCCGGTGCCGGAAACGCGCTTCGCCGATCGCACAGGCCCTATCAGGTTGCTGGTCGTCGGCGGCAGCCTCGGTGCCATGCGGCTTAACCAAGTGGTGCCGCAGGCGCTGGCGAAAATCCAGTCCATCGCCGGCTCGCCTTCCATCACGGTGCGTCATCAGACTGGTGAGAAGCATCTGCAGGCGGCGCAGTCTGCCTACGCGGCCGCGGCGGTTCACGGTGATGTCACGGCGTTCATCAACGACATGGCCGAGGCACTGGCCTGGGCGGATCTGGTGGTCTGTCGTGCCGGCGCGCTGACCGTCGCCGAACTGGCTGCCGCGGGCGTCGGCTCCATCCTGGTTCCGTACCCGCATGCCGTCGATGATCATCAGACACACAATGCGCAGTTCCTGGTGCAGGTCGGCGCGGCACGCTGCGTCGGGGATGCCGCGCTGACGCCCGATGCGCTGGCCACTCTGCTGATCAAGCTGTGCGCAGACCGTGCGCCGCTGCTGGAAATGGCCCGGGCCGCGCGCGGCGTGGCGCGCCCCGATGCGGCGCAGGCGCTGTTCGATGCCTGCCTGGCTGCGGAGGTCGTATGAAAGGAGCGCCACGCGCCGTTTCGTACCTCCCCGCGGTGGGAGAAAGGCCGTGAACACACCGGCGACTACTGCGCTGAATCGCCGCCTCAACGACGGCATGCGCCGCATCCATCGCGTGCATTTCATCGGCATCGGTGGCAGCGGCATGGGCGGCATCGCCGAGGTGCTGCTGAATCTGGGCTACGAAGTCCAGGGGTCGGACATCAAGCCCAATGGCGTGACGCAGCGCCTCGAGCAGCTCGGTGCCCGTGTGCTGCTGGGCCATGACGCCAGCCACATCGAAGGGGCGGATGTGGTCGTCGTTTCGACCGCGATCAATCGCAGCAATCCTGAAGTGGCGGCGGCGCTCGAAGCGCGCATTCCGGTGGTACCGCGCGCCGAGATGCTCGGCGAGTTGATGCGCTTCCGCTATGCGATCGCAGTTGCCGGCACGCATGGCAAGACCACCACCACCAGCCTGGTCGCCAGCGTGCTGGCCGAAGGCGGCGAGGATCCCACCTTCGTGATCGGTGGGCGGTTGAAGAGCGCCGGCAGCAATGCGCGCCTGGGCCTGGGCCGGTTTCTGGTGGCGGAGGCGGACGAGAGCGATGCCTCGTTCCTGCATCTGCAGCCCATGATCGCAATTGTCACCAACATCGACAACGATCATCTGGGTACGCACGGCGGCGATTTCCAGAAGCTGCGGCAGAGTTTCATCGAGTTTCTGCATAACTTGCCGTTCTATGGTCTCGCGGTGGTGTGCGCCGACGATGCCGAGATCGCGAGCCTTCTGCCGCAGATCGGCCGGCCCACGGTGAGCTACGGCCTGGCCGAGCATGCCGATGTGCGCGCGGTGGACATCCGGCGCAATGGCCCGCGCACCACTTTCCATGTGCTGCGCAAGGGCCATGACCCGCTCGAGGTCACGGTGAATCTGCCGGGACTACACAATGTGCTGAACACGCTGGCGGCGATAGCCGTGGCCACTGATGTCTCCATCGACGATGCGGCCATCCAGCGCGCACTCGCTGGCTTCCAGGGCATCGACCGGCGTCTACAGGTGGTGGGTGAACTGCGCGTGGCCAGTGGCGATGCGGTGGGCGCCGGTGCCAACCTCACGGTCGTCGACGACTACGGCCATCACCCCACGGAAATCGCGGCCACGCTGGATGCGCTGCGCCAGGCGTACAGCGGCCGTCGCATCGTGCTGGTGTTCCAGCCGCACCGCTACACGCGCACCCGTGACCTGATGGATGATTTCGCGCGCGTGCTGTCCGAAGCGGACACGCTGCTGGTCACCGAGGTGTATGCAGCCGGCGAGGCGCCCATCGAAGGCGCCGATGCGCGCGCGATCTGCCGCGCCGTGCGCGGCCGCGGCAAGGTCGAGCCGGTGTTCGTGCCGCAGGTCGAGCGGATTGCTGACTCCCTGTCCGGCCTGCTGCGCGCCGGGGACGTGATAGCGATGATGGGCGCAGGCAGCATCAGTGGCGCAGCGCATGAACTGGCGGCCCAGCTGGTGCAGCGTGGCATCGGGGAGCTCGCATGATGCTCGAGCTGACCGTTGCCGGCAGGCTGATCGGGAGGCTCGCATGAGCTTCACGCTGCCGCCTGAATTCGCCTCCCGCG
>DATNCK010000098.1:0-2668 GCA_035571575.1 Steroidobacteraceae bacterium
GCGAGCATGTGGTGAAGCTGATCCGCGCCGAGGCGCCGGAAAGCGTGCAGATCGAACGCGACTACGATCCTTCGCTGCCCGATGGCATGTTCGACCGGCATCAGATCGTCCAGGCGCTGCTGAACATCGCACGCAATGCCATGCAGGCCGTGGCCGGACACGGCCGCATCATCATGCGCACGCGCGCGCGCAGTTCTTTCAGCATCGGCAAGGTGCGCCACCGCCTCACGGCAGCGATCGAAGTGGAGGACAACGGTCCGGGTGTCCCCGCCGATCTGATCAAGACATTGTTCCTGCCGCTGGTTACCGGGCGCGCGAATGGCAGCGGCCTGGGGCTGGCGGTTGCGCAGGATCTGGCGACCCGCCATGGCGGCATCATCGAATTCAACAGCCAGCCGGGCCGCACCGTCTTTTCACTGCTTCTGCCTATCGAGGGCATCAAAGAATGAGTACTCCGCAGCTGCGCGTCTGGCTGGTCGACGACGACGCATCCATCCGCTGGGTGCTGGAGCGCGCGTTGAAAAATGCCGGCATGGCGCCGCGACTATTCGAGGCTGCTGAAGCCGCACTGGCGACCCTGCTCACGGAAACACCCGATGTGCTGATGACGGACATCCGCATGTCCGGCAAGTCCGGTCTCGAGCTGCTGCGCAATGTGCACGAACAACATCCGGATCTGCCCGTCATCGTGATGACAGCGCATTCGGATCTGGGCAGTGCGGTGTCCGCCTACGAGAGCGGCGCCTTCGAATATCTGCCCAAGCCCTTTGATGTCGACCAGGCGGTGGATCTGGTGCGACGCGCTGCACAGGTGAACGAACGACCCGCCGAGGTCGCGGCCCCGGTGCAGATGAGCGAACTGCTGGGCAAGGCGCCGGCCATGCAGCAGGTGTTCCGCGCCATCGGCCGCCTGTCGCGCTCCAGCGTGAATGTGCTGGTGACGGGCGAGTCGGGCACCGGCAAGGAGCTGGTCGCCCGTGCGTTGCACGGCCACAGTCCGCGAGCCAACAAAGCTTTCATCGCACTGAATACCTCCGCCATTCCCGGCGAGTTGCTGGAGTCAGAACTGTTCGGCCATGAAAAGGGCTCGTTCACGGGTGCCGATGCGCTGCGTCGCGGCCGCTTCGAACAGGCCGACGGCGGTACGCTGTTCCTCGATGAGATCGGCGACATGAACCTGCCGCTGCAGACGCGGCTGCTGCGCGTGCTGGCCGAAGGCGAGTTCTATCGCGTCGGCGGCCAGACACCGATCAAGGTGGATGTGCGCGTCATCGCGGCCACTCACCAGAACCTGGAAGACCGCGTGGCCAAGGGCCAGTTCCGCGAAGATCTGTTCCACCGTCTGAACGTGATCCGCATCGAACTGCCGCCGCTGCGTGCACGCCGCGAAGATGTGCCCATGCTGCTGTCACGCTATCTGGCGCAGGCGGCCACGGAACTGGGCGTGGAGACCAAGACGCTGGCCACCGATGCGACCGAAGTGCTGTCACGCTACAGCTGGCCGGGCAATGTGCGCGAGCTGGTGAATCTGTGCCGCCGCCTGACGGTGCTGGCGCCGGGCACCGAAGTGCACATCGATGATCTGCCCGTGGAGATCACCACAGCCGGTCCGATGACCACGCCGGCCGACGACTGGGTGTCGAGTCTTGCGGGCTGGGCCAACAAGGCTGCGGCCAGCGGTGGCAATCCGCTGCTCGATGAGGCTCTGCCGCAGTTTGAGAAAACCCTGATCCGCGTGGCACTGAAGCACACGCAGGGACATCGCCAGGCCGCCGCGAAACTGCTGGGCTGGGGACGCAACACGCTGACGCGCAAGCTGAAGGAACTGGGGATGGACGACATCCCCGAGTAGTCTCGCCACCGGCGCAGAGTTTCCCTAGGATTGCGCCATGCAGTCCTCCTTCCTTTTGAACCATACCTTCCTCGGCAATCCGCTGCGCGACTGGCTGCTGGCCGTACTCGTGTTCGCCGTCACCTTCCTCGTGCTGCCGGTGCTGCGTTCGCGGCTGCGCGCGCAGCAGCAGAAATGGCAGCACATGGAATCAGCCTCGGTGGAGCTGCTGGTGCTGCTGCTGGCGAAGACCAGCCGGCTGGTGCTGCTGGTGGTGGCGGTGTATTTCGCCGAAAAGATCCTCAGCTGGCCGCCGCGCGTGGACCGCGCCTTCGATGTGATCATCGTCTTCGGCGTGTGGCTGCAGGTGGGTTTGTGGGCTGCCACCGCGTTGCGCTTCTTCATCGAACGGCGCCAGCAGCGTTCCGGACTCAACGACGGCACGGCTGCCACGACGGTCAACGTGCTGATGTTCGTCGGCCAGCTGATCATCTGGGCCATCATCGTGCTGCTGGCGCTGGACAACCTCGGCGTCAACATCACCACGCTGGTTGCGGGTCTCGGTGTCGGCGGCATTGCCGTCGCACTGGCCGTGCAGACCATCCTCAGCGATATCTTCGGTTCACTGTCCATCGCCTTCGACAAGCCATTCGTCGTCGGCGACACGCTGCGCATCGATGACATCGAAGGCACGGTGGAGCACATCGGCATCAAGAGCACGCGGCTGCGCTCGATCACCGGTGAGCAGGTGATCGTGGCGAACGCGGATGTGCTGAAAAGCCGCGTACGAAATCTCGGCCGCATGCCGGAGAAGCGGACCACCATCCGTCTGCGGCT
>DATNCK010000099.1:0-7438 GCA_035571575.1 Steroidobacteraceae bacterium
GGTCGCGCAGCCGTTGCTGATGCCGGCGTGGTCGAAGCGGCTGGCAGGCTTCCAGACCGACGTGGAATGACAGGCCTGGCATTCGTTGCTGGTGGGCAGATGGTTGGCGGGCTTGCCGGTGGCCGTGGTGCCGTTGTGACAGGAAAAGCAGCTGCCCTGCACTTCGTTGTGATCCACATGCGTAGCCGGTCGCCACAGGTTGGTGTTGTGGCAGGCTTCGCAGCGATTGGATGCCAGGATATGGGAGGTATTCTTCCCGGTCGCGCGCGTGCCGTTGTGGCAGCCGGAACAGCCGGTCGTGATCCCGGTGTGATCAAACCGGGCCGGTGACCAGGCAGTGGTGCTGTGGCAATTCTCGCAGCTGTTGCTGGTGGGCAGATGTGTGACCAGCTTGCCGGTCGCCGCCACGCCGTTGTGACAGGTCGAACAGCCGCTGACCACACCGGTATGATCGAAACGCCGCACGGGTGTCCACGCTGAGGTGGAATGACAGCTGTCACAGGCGGCGTTGGTGACGATGTGCCCCGGTGGCTTGCCGGCGGTTTGCACATTGTTGTGGCAGGCGGCGCAGCTGCCACGCACTTCGTTGTGCTCGAAGGATGTCACTGGCCGGAAAGTCACGGTGGTGTGGCAGGCGTCGCAGCGTTCGGTGCTGAGGATGTGCGTGGCTGGCTTGGCGGTGGCCGCTACACGCGATCCTGTGGCGTGACAGGCGGCGCAGGTACGGGGTGTGGCCTTGAACACGGCGTTGGCATGGCAGGCCTCACAGCGCACATCGCGATGCGCACCGGTGAGTTCGAAGCCCGTAGTCAAGTGATCGAAAGACTCCGGCGTGGCGGCCGCGGAGCTCTGCGGCCGCAGAGCTCCGGCCATTCCCAGCAACAGCACCAGCGTGGTGACCACGGCGCGATGCATGGCTACTGCGGCCTCGCGCGTTTGAACGAGATGGTGGAATGACACGTGTCGCAGCGACGGCCGAACTGGCCCAGGTGCACATCGTCATTGGCATGGCAGGCGGCGCAGTCGCGGCTCAGCCGTGCCTCGCCGGCGGGGCGCCGGTGGCAGGAATTGCATTGCAGGCGCGCATGGGCGCCGCTCAATTCGAAATTGCTTTCCTTGCGGTGATCGAATTGCCAGATGCTCCACGCATTCGGGCTGTGACAGCGGGCGCAGTCACTTCCCAGGTTCCCCTTGTGCACATCATCTTGCTTGTGGCACCCCTCGCAGCCTTGTGGGGCATCCTTGAAGCGCTGTGTCTTATGGCAGCCGGCGCAGGGCACTGCTACATGTTGTCCGAGCAGTGGGAAGGCCGTCAGGTCGTGGTCGAAACGCACACCTTGCTTCCACGACACCATTCCGTGGCAATTCTCACAGGCATTGCCCAGCGCCCCGGCGTGGACGTCCACCGCGCGATGACAGGCCGCGCACTGCTGCGCCGGCTTCTGCAGCATCACCGCAGCGACATGGCAGCTATGACAGGGCAGCTGAGAATGTGCGCCCTGCAGCGTGAATTTCGTGTCCCGCTCATGCACGAAGTGGGTTGTCTTCCATGCCGTGGCTTCGTGACATGACTCGCACTTGGGGCCCATGCGGCTGGCGTGCGCGTCGATGGCGGCATGGCAGCCGGAACAATCGCGCGGCAGCTTGTCCTCGAAGCGTCCGCTGCGATGGCACGCCTGGCAGGCTGCGGCCTTGTGTGCGCCGTCGAGCGCGAATCCGGTTTCCTTGCCGTGGTCAAAGCGCGCGTCGCCCCAGGAGTTCTGCGTGTGGCAGTCGGCGCAGGCCGGGCCGCGCTGGCCGCGATGCACGTCGTCCGGCGTGTGACAGCTGGCGCAGGCCAGTGGCGTGTTCTTCCAGCGGTTGTCCGCGTGGCAGGCCGCGCAGGGAAGCTGAGCGTGGCGCGCCTGCAGTGCGAATCGGGTCTTCGAGTGATCGAAGCGCACTGCCTGCCAACGGGAGGTTTCATGACAACTCGCACAATCCGTTCCCAGCTTGCCGGCGTGCGGTTCGGCTTTGCGATGGCAATCCACGCAGCCGGAGGGTGCCTCGCGGAACTTGCGGCCGGAGGCGTGGCAACTGGAGCAGCTCACATTGCGATGTGCGCCATCCAGGCGAAGGTCCGTCTGCGCATGATCGAAGCCCGGTGGCAACAGTGGCTGGATGCGGCCACTGCGCCCCAGGTGTTCACTGTGACAGGCGCTGCACTGGGCGGATGCGACCTCTGGCCTGCGGCCATGAAAGCCGCGCTTGGCCTGAATGTCGGCGGCCACATCCTTGTGGCAGGCAGAACACAGACTGGCCTGCTGCGCGCGATCGGCGCGGTTGTGGCAGCTGCTGCAGTTGCTTTCCAGCTTCGCATGCGCGGTACTGAGCGGGCCTGGCATCAACAGGCTCTCCAGCGTCGCCCCGCGCGCGATGCCGCCCGTCGTTCCCAGCGTGCCGATCAGCACCAGCATCAGTAACAGCCTCCCTGGACGCATCAGCGTGTCAGTACACGTGGACCGCCACGATGTGGACCACACCGGCCACCAGCAGCATGAAGAACAGTGGCAGATGCAGCAGATGCCACAGCGAGAACAATCGTTCGTAAATGGACAGTTCCGTCACGCGGCGCACGGCATCAATGTGTCGTCGTCCCAGCTCGCGTGCGGCCTTCACCTCCCGCTGCATCTGCTGCACCGAAATGCCGCGCGAGCGCGCATAGGCCAGCGCTGTGCGCCGCAGATGCGAACCCATGCGGAAACGCGCTCGCCAGGCACGCCACGCCACCAGCGGCAGTCGCAGCACTCCTGGCACAGAATCCAGCCGAGCGGTCATTGCGGCTTCGGCAACTGCGAGACGTTCGGACAGATCGGGCACGAAGGCCAGCGACGTCGACACCATCTGCAGACGCGCGATCTGGCCGCGCAGGTCGCTGAGGGATTCCTGGCTGCCGTAGAACTCGGTATGGATCCGCGAATAAAAATAGCGGCCGATCAGGCCCGAACCCGATACCACCAGCATGCAGAAAAGAGCCACGTTGCTGTTGGCCGCGCCGGTCTGGAAATTGGCGTGAAACAGCACCAGCAAGGGACCCAGGATGCCCAGCACCATGTGAATCTGGAACCAGGCCTTTACGCTGCCTATGGGCGCCAGCCACTGGGCGCGCTTGCGCGCCGGATAGATCAACAGCAGCAGCATCGCGCCGCCGCCGATGATGCCCAGCAGATAGCCGAGGCCTTTTTCCGGCGTGATGAATCGCTCCAGATGCGCATGCATGCCCACGAGCGACAGCACCACACAGGCCAGCGTGAAGAGCATCATCGGACTGAGCAGAGGCTGCGCGCGCATTCAGCCTCCTGCCGCCTTGGCGGGTGAATTCGCCAGCCCGCGCGCCTCGACAATGTTGGCATCAATGATGGCAATGTCCGGGGATCCTTCCGGCAGCGCGGCACGCAGCTGCTGCCAGCGACCCAACGCGTCACGGTAGTGGTGCTGCTCGAGCTCGAGGCTGGCCGCCAGCCACAGGCCTTTCAAGTGCTTAGGCTCAAGCGCCAGTGTGCGGGCAATGGCTTTGGCAGGCGCACCGGACAGATGGCGATTGTTGGCAGAGGCCAGCGCATCGGCGTAGTCAGCCCAGGCATCCGCGTTCTGGTCATCGAGTTTCAGCGCGGTCTCATATGCTTTCACGGCCGCGGTAAAATTGCGCGCCAGGCGTTGCGTCTGCGCGAGGGCCAGCCAGTGCTGCGGGTTGTTCGGTGCGCTGCGCGTCGCACTCTCGAGCTGAGCTGCATCCTGCATGGCCCGTTCGACCACCGGTGCGGAGTCCGCTGCAGCTGTGGGTGGTGGTCCACCCAGGTAGGCGTGGGCAAGCGTGGACCACTCGGATTCACGGAGCCCCGTTTCAGCTGGGATGGGTGCAACGGGGACCGATAGCGACGTGGCCGGCTGCGACGGACTTCTCGCAGTGAGCAAGCTCACAATGATCAGCGGAGCCATGAACATGAGTACCGCGGCCATCTTGGGGATAAGCCCCGAGCGCCAGGTCAGTGTACGAATGGGGATGAGAATTATTAGCGAAAGTAGCGCGGCCGCCGCACCGATCACGAAGCTCAGTGCCTGCGGCATGTTCATCAGTTTGAGATCCCTGGTAGCTCTTGACTGCCCGTCAAATAACACACCACTGCAAGCAGTGCCCGCAGCTTGCGTCGTATTGTTGAACAGGATCACGCGCATGCCATATCGTCGTCTGCACGCGACGCCGATAGTTAAGACGGCCTTAAGGAACTGCGGTGGTCGCCAAAGCGTACTCACGCGACTGCTGACCCCACCGTCGTGTGATGCCGACACTGGATTGTGTGCCGCATTTGTCTAAGGCTGCACGATTGTGGACATCACGCTCGTCATCTACATCCTGCCGATGCTGGCGATCTGGGGCTGGTACCTGCACCGGCGCTGGGCCGCGGAGCGCCGCAACCGCACGGCACGCCAGGACGCTGTAACTGCCGGCCTGGCCGAACCGGTCTCTCTGCATCCTGTTATTGATCCGGCGCTATGCGTGGGATGCGCCGCCTGCGTGCGCGCCTGTCCGGAACAGCCCGAGCACACCGTGTTGGGTCTTATTGCCGGCAAGGCGAGCCTGATCAGCGCCGGCGATTGCATTGGCCATGGCGCATGCCGCGCAGCCTGCCCAGTGGGCGCGATCTCGCTGGTGTTCGGCTCCGAGCGGCGCGGCATCGACATTCCAACCTTGACGCCGGAGTTCGAGACCAGCGTGCCAGGAATCTTCATTGCCGGTGAGTTGGGAGGCATGGGATTGATTCGCAATGCCCTGGAACAGGGCCGGCGCGCCGTGGAGACCATTGCCACTCGTGCAGCGACAGGCACTGATCCCGCAGTGCTCGACCTCATCATTGTCGGTGCCGGGCCGGCGGGCTTTTCGGCCTCGCTCACAGCCATGTCCAAACGGATGCGATTCGTGACGGTGGAGCAGGACTCGCTGGGAGGCTGTGTCTTCCAGTATCCCCGCGGCAAAGTGGTCATGACGCAGCCGGCGGAGCTGCCAATGGTCGGCAAGGTGCGCTTCCGCAATACCAGCAAGGAAGATCTGCTGGCGTTCTGGCAGGAAGTGGAGCGCAAGACCGGCGTGCAGATCCGCTACAAAGAACGCGTGGAGAACATTGCCTGCACGCCGACCGGATTCTTCGTGCGTACCACACGGGGTGAGCTGCGTGCACGGCATGTGCTGCTGGCCATTGGCCGGCGCGGAACCCCGCGCAAGCTGGGCGTGGATGGAGAGCAGTTGCCCAAGGTGGTCTACCGGCTGATTGACGCAGACCAATACCGGGGCAAGCGTGTGCTGGTGGTGGGTGGCGGTGACAGTGCGCTTGAGGCAGCCGCCAGTATCGCCGAGCTGGAACAGACCGAAGTCACGCTGTCCTATCGTGGCGACGCGTTCACGCGGGCAAAGGCAAAGAATCGTGAGCGGGTGCAACAGGCAACCGCCAGCGGCAAGTTGCGCGCGCTGCTCAAATCCAACGTACTGCGCATCGAACCGGACGTAGTACTGATGGACTGCGAGGGCAGCGAGCAGCGTTTGCCCAACGATGCAGTGATCGTCAGCGCCGGGGGGCTGCTGCCGACTGCTTTCCTGCAGAGCCTCGGCATTGCCGTAGAGACCAAGCATGGCACGACCTGAGCACGCATCTTCTCGGCGAAGCTTGCTGATCGCATCGTTGGCGTTCAGCTTGCCTTTCGTATCCGCCTCGATCGTAGCCGCGTCACCCTCAGCGCCGGCCATGCGCAGCGACGCGGCGCTGGATCCGGCGCGACTGGCCATCCGCCAGAAGGATTTCGATGGCGCGATGCGCGCACTGGGTGTGCTCGCGCAGCGTGGCAACGCGCATGCGCAATACCTGCTTGGGGCACTATGGCTCAGCAATCCGACTGGAGAGCCCGACGCGGCAAGAGCAGCGCCGCTGCTGCAGCAGGCGGCAGCGGCTGGCGAGGCGCGCGCGGCGTACATGCTGGCAGTCATTGCGGCTACGGCTACTCCGGTCGATGAGGCGGCTGCACGCCGTTGGCTGCAGCGGGCGGCCGATGGAGGAATTGCCGCCGCAGCCGATCTGCTGAGGGGCAACAGGCTGCCGCTGCACTTTCTCCCCGCGATGGACCTGGAGCTGGACGCACGCTCTGCAGCACTGTTGCGTGCCGCCCGGACAGATGATGTCAGCCTCCTGCAGTTGCTGAATGAGGTTGCTCTGCACGGCGTCACCGACGAGTTCGGACGCGGCGTATTGGCCAGCGCGGCGGCGACGGACAGTGTGCGGGCTGTGGAATGGTTGCTGCAGCATGGTGCTGCAGTGGATGCTCGTGATGCCTCAGGTGCAACCCCCTTGCTTCTGGCGGCGCGTTCGCCACGTGGTTCGGCGCTGCCGTTGCTGCTCGCGGCGGGCGCCGATACTGCGGCGCGTGATCGCTTCGGCAATAGCGCGTTGCATCTGGCAGTGAGCAGTGGCGATGTCACTCGCGTTCAGAGGCTGCTGTCTGCCGGGGTCGATCCGAACACGCTCAATCTGGACGGCGACCGGCCGCTCGACATTGCCCAGCGTTGCGACGATTCCGCATCTGCCGCGTCCCTGCGTGCCGCTGGCGGGCAGGCGAGCCGCGTCGCAGCTGCGCGCTCGACGCCACTGACGGCGATTCGGCGACCACAAGGATATGCGGACGCCTATGAAGGACGCAGCGATCTTCAGGTCGCTGCCACACGCCGCGACGTGGCGCTGCTGAAGTCGCTGCTGGCGCGCGGTGACACGTATCCTGCGCAGAAGAACGCCGCGCTGATTGCTGCGACGGAGGCAAGCGCTGCCGATGCCGTCGCAGTGCTGCTTGCCGCAGGTGCCACGGCGGGCGCAGTGGATGCGCGCGGACGTACAGCGTTGGCCATCGCCGTGCAGCAGGCCGACAGGGAAGTGCTGGAGCACCTGCTCGGAGCCGACACGTCACCGGCGATGCGGGGCCAGGGCGGTGTGCCCTTGCTGACGGAAGCGGTTCTGGTCGGGCAGGCCAAGGTAGCCGAGCTTCTGCTGCGCCACGGTGCAGCGATCAATGATGCCGACGTGGGTGGACGTACTGCGCTGATGGTGGCGGCGGCTCACGATGACGTGCCAATGCTGGAGCTGCTCCTGGGAAGTGGGGCGGAAGTGGCAAAACGGGACCGCGCGGGCCGCGATGCACTGATGTATGCCACGTTGACACCAGCCAATCACGCCGCGCAGCGCCTGCTCGCAGCAGGCGCACGCGCGACAGCCGACGCAGAGGGGCAGACAGCGTTGATGGCGGCCGCTTCGAGAGGGCAAAGCGATCTGATTGCCCCGCTGGTAGCCTCTGGCGCGGACGTCAACGCGGTCAACCGCACTGGCGTCACCGCTCTGATGCAGGCAACAGCTGCCGACCAGCT
>DATNCK010000100.1:0-3068 GCA_035571575.1 Steroidobacteraceae bacterium
TCCCATCGAGATCATCGCCGGCCGTGAAGAAGCGCGCCTGATCTACTCCGGCGTCTGTCACATGCTGCCGCCGGAGCCGGGCAACCGGCTGGTCGTGGACATTGGCGGTGGCAGCACCGAAATGATCATCGGGCGCAGCAACGAGCCACTGGAGCTGGAAAGCGTCAATCTGGGCTGCGTCGGGCTCAGCCAGAAATTCTTCGCCGACGGCAAGCTTTCCGCCAAGCGATTTGCGCGCGCGCGTCTTGCCGCGCAGCAGGAACTCGAACCGGTTCAGGAAACCTATCTCAAGCGTGGCTGGGACTCCGCTGCGGGCAGTTCGGGCAGCGTGCGGTCCATCTTCGAAGCGCAGAAGGAGATGGATCCGCGCGCGACCAGCATCACGCGTGAAGGCATCGAGGCCATCATCGAGGTGCTGGTGGGGGCGGGCGACATCAAAGCCATTCCACTGGAATCCGTGACGCAGGAGCGTCGCTCGGTGTTCGCCGGCGGACTCGCGATTCTGGCCGAGATCTTCACACAGCTGAAGATCAGGCAGATGCGCTGGAGCGATGGCGCGATGCGCGAAGGACTGCTGTACGACATGGTGGGCCGCTACACCGATGAAGATGCGCGCGACCGCACCGTGCGCTCGATGCAGCAGCGCTATCACGTCGATGTGGCGCAGGCCGCGCGTGTGGAGCAGACCGCGCTGAAGCTGCTGTCGCAGGTGCAGGAGAACTGGTCACTGCAGGATCCACTGGCCGAGCAGGTGCTGCTGTGGGCCAGCCGCCTGCACGAAATCGGCCTCGACGTGGCGCACAGCGGTTACCACCGCCACGGCGCGTATCTGCTGGAAAACGCGGACATGCCGGGATTCGCGCGCGAGGAACAGCTGTTGCTGGCGCGACTGGTGGGCAGTCATCGCCGCAAGCTGCTGCTCGAAGGCATGGATGACCTGATACCGCCGTGGGACGAGCGTGCGCTGTATCTGATCCTCATCCTGCGCATCGCTGTGCTGCTGCATCGCAGCCGCAGTGAAGAGTCGATTCCGGATGTGGTGCTGATCGGCAGGCCGCGTACGCTGGAGCTGCGCTTCAAGGTGCGCTCATTCCGCGATCACCCGCTCACCGCTGCCGATCTCAACGACGAGGTCGAACATCTACGTGCCAAAGGCCTACGCCTGCGTGTGCTCACGTCCTGAAGGCGCGGTGTAGCGTTCCAGCAGTCGCGCCTGCGCGCTGACGGGAATTCCATCCTGCACGATGGCGCGCTCATAGCTGCCATCCGTGCGCAGCAGCCAGGCGTCGACATTGTCGGCCAGGTACACCTGCAGATCCTCGCGGATGGCGGTGCGCAGCCTGATATCCGGCAGCGGAAAGGCGATTTCCACGCGCCGGAAGAAATTGCGTTCCATCCAGTCGGCGCTGCTGCAATAGACCTCGGCGTTCTCGCCGTCGCCGAAGCACCAGACCCGGGGATGCTCCAGGAACCGGCCGACGATGGAGCGAACGCGGATGTTCTCCGACACCCCTGGCACGCCAGGGCGCAGCACGCAGGTGCCGCGTATCACCAGGTCCACCTGTACGCCGGCGCGCGAGGCGTCATACAGCGCCTCGATCACCTGCGGCTCCGTCAGCGCGTTCATGCGCGCGATGATGCGACCGGTGCCGGTTGCGGCGCGTGCGGTCTCGCGGCGGATCAGCTCCAGCAGCCTCGCATGCAACGTGAAAGGCGACTGCAGCAGCTGCCGCAGTTTGGGTGTGCGCGTCAGGCTGGTCAGCTGCAGGAAGATTTCGTGCACGTCCAGGCCGATGGCTTCATTGGACGTCAGCATGCCGTAGTCGGTGTAGGCGCGGGCGGTCTGCCAGTGGTAGTTGCCCGTGCCCAGGTGGCAGTAGCGGCGTATGCCATCGGTTTCGCGGCGCACCACCAGGATCATCTTCGCGTGCGTCTTGTAGCCCACCACGCCATACATCACGTGCACGCCGGCTTCCTGCAGGCGGTTGGCCAGTCCGATGTTGGCTTCTTCATCGAAGCGCGCGCGCAGCTCGATAATCGCGGTGACGTCCTTGCCATTGTGGGAGGCGGCCACCAGCGCATCGACAATGGGCGAGGCCGGTCCCACGCGATACAGCGTCTGCTTGATGGCCAGCACCTGAGGATCGGTGGACGCCAGCCGCAGGAAATCCATCACCGGCGCGAAGCTCTGGAAGGGATGATGCAGCAGCATGTCGCCGGCGCGCAGCTGCTCGAACACATCCAGCGCCTGCGATGGATTGGGCGGCAGCGCCGGCGCAAAAGGCGCGTACTTCAGATCGCTGCGACCGGCCAGTTCGTAGATGGCAGACAGGCGATTGAGATTCACGGGACCTGATACGCGGTACAGATCCTGCCGGCCCAGCGCGAACTGGTGCAGCAGGAAATCGGCGACTTCTTCCGGGCAGTCGATCGAAGTTTCCAGGCGTACGGCGGCGCCATAGCGGCGCTGCGCCAGCTCGCCTTCCAGCGCACGGCGCAGATCGTCCACTTCCTCGTCATCGACGAACAGGTCGCTGTTGCGCGTGACGCGGAAGGGGTAGACCCCGGTGACTGCCATGCCGGGGAACAGCAGGTAGACGAATTCAGCGACGATGTTCGACAGCAGCACCAGCGAGGCGCCGCTGTTCTCGCGCGGCACCGGCACCACGCGCGGCAGCGAACGTGGCACCTGAACCACCGCGAGATCCGTGTCGCGTCCGAATGCATCCTTGCCCTGCAGGCGCACGATGAAGTTCAGGCTCTTGTTCTGGATGCGCGGAAAGGGACGGGCAGGGTCCAGTCCCAGGGGACTGAGCACCGGCTCGACTTCATTGTGGAAGTGGTTCTCCAGCCAGGTGCGCTCGGCCGCAGACCAGCTGTCGCGCGTCATCAGATTCACACCGCGTGCCTGCAGGGCTGGCAGCAGCTGCGTGTTGAGGCAGGCGTATTGATCGTCGATCAGGCGTGCGGCACGCTCGTGAATGGCTGCCAGCTGCTGGTCCACCGGAGTGCGGTCAGGCCCGCTGTACGGCGTGTCCATTTCTTCCAGCTGCTTGAGGCCGGCCACC